>NZ_JAAHHE010000299.1:0-7473 GCF_010692525.1 Moorena sp. SIO3B2 | reverse complement strand
AAGGGAAAGCCGGAAATTGAGAAGCTAGCTATAGCCAGGGCAATCCAGATTTGGGTATTAATCGGCTGATGTTGCAGTTCCTTGAGGTTGCGGCTGGGCAAAACACCCGCGATTAAAAAGAGCGCCCCTTTCACCAGGCCGTGGGTCAGGGCATAAAAGCCCCCCACTTCTGGTGCGGCGAGGATAAAGCCTAACTGGGAAATGGTATGAAAAGCCAGCATACGCTTGGTATCTTTTTCAAAGACGGCATAGCCTACTCCCAGAAGCGCTGTCCCCACTCCAAATATCCTGACGATGGGAGCAAGTTCCTCCACAATCAGAGCAAAACGCAACAGTGGAAAGACTCCCGTTTTGACCACAACTCCCGATAGCAACGCCGACACTGGGCTCTGAGATTCGGAGTGGGTCAAGGGTAACCACAATCCTGATACAAATATTCCCCCCTTGACTAACAGTGCCAGAAAGATCAGGGCAAGAGCTTCTGGAGTTGCTCCGCCCAAGCCTTCAAAGGCAAAGGAATGATTGGCCTGATAGACTAAAATTGCGCCGATCAGATAAAACAGCATGGCTGTATTGCTGATCAAAAGATAGCGCAAGGCTACCCAAATTGATCGGTCGGTTCGGGGATAGGCAATCAACAGAAACGCAGCAATACTGATTACCTCTAATGCTACGTATAAACTGATCAAATCTGCACAGATAAATACGGCATTGACACTGCCATGTAAAATAATGGTTTGGGTATAAAAAAAAGCTGTTTTACCACTTTGCCAACAGTAGAGGATGACTGCTGCCGTTACCAGCCCATTGGTCAAGATAAAAAAGGCGCTTAATTGATCAACTAGTAATGTGACACCGAAATTATCTAGCAGCTGTAAGGTTAATGGCGATTTTGCTCGAAGAAATAGCTGTGTCCCATATTCAACCGAAACCATGGCAACGCCTAGGGCGAGGTATCGGTCAAGTTTGGGGATCAGATAAATGCTGAATCCCACAAATAGCGGTAGGGCAATCCAGGCAATGGTAATGGTACTCATGGGGTATTATTATTCTCGATCTCGTTGCTTTCCAGGGTGGGATTGTCCCGTGCCAGTTTCATAACACCTACTAGCATCAAGGCTTGAATCGAAAAGCCGATCACAATCGCTGTCAAGATCACTGCCTGGGGAACTGGATCTGCGTAAGCCCTATTTTCGACGTTTGAAAGAATGGGTGTGAATAAACCATCTCGGGATGCAACCAACACGTAATAGGCAATCACCCCCGTGCTCATGATATCCATAGAGATGATTTTCATAACCAGGTTCTTTTTCAGGATGATGCCGAAAAATCCGCACAATATTGTGGCAAATATGAATGCTTCTAACACGGGTTTTTGCCTATTGGGTAAGGGTTGGTGGTAATTATGCAGGACTTAAGCGGTTAAGTGGATTTCGCCCCCCTAGCCCCCCAAAATTGGGGATTTCGCCCCCCTAGCCCCCCAATATTGGGGGGTAATGATGTCAAAGTCCCCCAGAATTGGGGGATTTAGGGGGCTTTGCGTAAGTCCTGATCATTAAAGAATGATACTGTCGAACAGTGCTATAAAATATATAGCACGTTTTAATAGTGCTAGGAACTATTGGCACTATTGAAAAGTTCCAAGGTAAACTATAGACTCATGCCACACCAAGGTTTTGGTTTGAGCTTGGAATTGGGAAAAACACGGGCAATAGCAGATGACAGAATCGACTGATGGCAAATCAATGGTTAACCTCAGCCCTGAGGATGTCAGCGATACAGTTAGCGATACAATTGGGGGGTTGCCAACTAGTGAAGGTGTGCCGCCGAAGGATGTCTACACTTGGGATCGGGATGCATTAGCCGTGAATCTTTTGGATTTATCAGTACCATTTGAATTGGTTGGGCGGCAAGCACAATTCCAGCGCATCACTCAAGTTTTAGCCCGTGATGGCAATCTGCTGATTGTGGGAGTGCCCGGAAGCGGACGGCGGACTTTGGTAAGGCGGGCCGCACGGGAAGTTGGAGTTAAAATCCTGGAGGTTGACTGCATCCGGGTTACGGATGGTCAGCGCTTTGTGCAACTGCTGTGGGAGAGCATAAACCAGACCTTTCCAATGGCAACGGTTCAAGCTCTAATGGCAGATTGGATTGAAGGTAAGGCAGCGGAATTATTTGTCCTGAAGGATGAAGCCAGTGGCACAGAGGGACTTAAACCAGTTCGGATCCAGAGCAAAGAGCTGCAACGGAAAGCATTTGAAGCATTACTCGATCTCCTGCAAAGGTTAGCTGAATCTGAGGGGGAACGGGTAGTGTTGATTTTGGAAAGTTTCCCCCACATCCGCTCTTGGGATCGTCATGGGGTGTGGGAAAAATTTTTGAGGGAACAGATCGAGGGTCAGACTCAGGTAAGTTATGTACTAGTGGCAACGATTGCAGAAACTAGTATTTATCCCCATGAACCAGGGAATAATTTGGAAATCGTGCAGCTGGCTCCTTTAGCTAATGATGTGGTTGCGGCTTGGGTAACTGAAGTTTTGCATACGCAACGGCTGACCTTCGATCCGCGATCGCAAGCACTGGAAATCTTTGTCAATGCCGTCCAAGGACACTTCGGTGATGCTTCGGCACTGGTGCGACGCCTCAAGTCGGTACGAGTTTCTGATGGGCTAATTCGTGATGGCCATGTTCAGCAGGCCATCCAAGAACTGCTAGCGGACTTATCCATGGTCTTCGAGTCATTACTGATGCTGCTTCCAGCTAATCAAGCCCATCTTTTAGAATCCCTGGCCCTAGACCCTACCGACAAGCCACAAAGTCGAGATTACATTCAAAAGCATTACCTATCGAGAGGGGGTTCTCTCCAAGGAGCGATCGCTGGGTTGCAGCACAAAGGTTTGATTTATGGCTCCGAGCAAGGCTACCGACTGGCTTTACCTCTGTTTGCTTTGTGGCTTTGCCAGCGTTTAAGTTGATCTCAAATTCAGTAGATGCACCTCAAGTAGCGTGACTGTAGGTCAATCGCATTTTTATTCTGTGTTATGTTTACTACTTTTTTGCTACACTCTGGGTATTATCTATGATGCCCAATGAAAGACGCTTTATCCTTTTTGACTTGCCTGAGCTAATAAACGCACACTTCAAGCCATGAACTCCCTAGATGCAATCACCCTCAAAGCCTTCTTGGTCGCCCTAACTCAGCTAGAGGATTCACTCTCAGCGGAACTTCAGGGTGAGTTAAATGCCCTTGGGAAGGAGTTTCCCTCCGGTGTTTCCAATCTTCATTTCTTGGCTAAGGGTTTGGCTCCCTTGGAAGAGGCTTACAAGAAGGCTCGTGGTATTTTGCAAGCTGACCCAGGAGAACGCCTCAATTGCGCTGGGTCTGATTTTGAAGATGCAGCCGAGAGTTATCAAGAAGACCTTCGGAATTTTATTACGGTGTTAAATGCCTCAGACTCTGTAGCTTCAGCTAAGGAAATAGCTCAAGAATCAGTCCCAATTCAGCAACTTCTGGTTCAGCTTCAAAAGGAAATGAGTATTACAGTGTCAAATCCTGCTAGTATTCCAGATAATTCTGAATTCGAGGCAGCAATGGAAGCTTTCGCGATAACTCGCAAAAACTATCGCAATGCTTTTCGGGAATTAGCTAAGTGAAAGAGCCTCGCTGGGTGCCAGAGCAAGCAGTAATAGCTATCCATGACGAGTTAATCCTAGAGCATGGCGGATGTTTTGGATTAAGAGATCCGAATTTACTTTCCAGTAGTTTAGCTAGACCTAAACATTTATTTGCTTACAGTGATAGTGCTAGTCTGTTTGATCTGACAGCAGCCTACGCTTTTAGTTTGGCAAAAAATCATCCTTTCGTCGATGGTAACAAGCGAATTGCCCTTGCTGTCATCGACGTTTTTTTACGTTTAAACGGATATGAGTTAGTGGCCGCAGAAGAAGAAGCCGTGATCAAGATTAATAATTTAGTAGAAGGAATAGAAAATCAAGAGTCTATAGCTACTTGGATTGCAGGTAACTCCCAGGAAGTGTAAGTAATAATAACAATATTTTTTGATTTTGATTACTAAACCGATGCTCTAGCGCTTTGCTGTGTCGATTGAGGGGATAATGGGTACAAGCTTAAATTAGTACGCTGTAGAAAACATGAACAGTGAAGGTGTACCACCGCAAGATGTCTACACTTGGGATTGGGATGCAAAAGCCCGTGAATCTTTTGGATTTATCAGCGCCATTTGAATTGGTTGAGCCCCAAGCACAATTCCAGTCTTTGCTTTGTGGCTTTGCCAGCGATTGAGTTGATCTCAAATTCAGTAGATGCACCTCAAGGAGCGTGACCTAAGGTCAATTGCGTAGCGTGGCTTACGGCCAATCGCATTTTGATTCTGTGTTATGTTTACTACTTTTTTGCTAGACTCTGGGTATTATCTATGATGCCCGAATGTTATGGTCTCTGTTGAGCAAGTAATTAAAGAAGCTTTATCTTTGCCCAGTGCATGGAGAGCATTGTTGGCTCAGAAGCTGGTTGAAAGTCTTGAGTTTGATGTAGACGAAAACCTACAAGCACTTTGGGTAAGTGAAGCTAAGAAGCGTCGAGATGAAATCCGAAGTGGTATGGTTCAGCCTATTCCTGGAGAGGAAGGGTTAGCTAGAGTGAGGCGACTTCTGGAGCCATGAAATATGTCTTTCACCCAGCAGCCTTGACTGAATATGGTGAAGCAGTCGAGTTTTACGCAGAACGTAGAGTTGAATTGGCACAGGCATTTATCAATGTAGTTGAGGATGCAATTTTCTGAATTGTTGCGTCACCAACTCGTTGGGCTGTTATTGATGAAGATATTCCTCGATGTCTGACACGTAAATTTCCCTACGGGATTTTATACACTATTGAGGAAGATTACATTTTAATTGTGGCGGTGATGCACTGTAGTCGTGAGCCAGGATATTGGAAAGAGCGTGTCAGGGAGAAACCATCAGATGCATAAAATGATCTGAGGTTTGGTACGTCATTCGGACAACTAAGCTGTTATAGCACTAAGGTTATAAGTTAATACATTTTACTGATCCGAAGTGGGTGGATCTCATATTTGCTATTTGACCCTGCTTCCCCAAGACCGCACTACATCACTTCTGAGTAAGGCTTCTAGAATTTAGATGCGTTTGCCCTAGCTAGATAGTCCCTTAAAAAGTATCCCAAATTTCCTCCGCATAACGGGGTGGCATCGCCTCAGCATTGGTAAATGTCTGTTTCATTATCTGTGAAGCTTTCTCTATTTCTTCCCCCTCCCAGTCTACAATCAATAAATCGTTGGGACTACAGTGAAAGAAGGCGCAGAGTTGAGCGAGGGTAGTAAAAGCGATCGCTCTTAGCGGAAGCTGAGGCCTTTGGGCCACGCTTTGCGAACGCTTCATCGCATTCGCTTCCCCATTTTCAAGTTCCCTTAATTCTTGCCGATCGATTCCCGTAGATTCAGAAATTTCTTCGTAACTGATATTTCCGGAATTAGCTCTTAATTGGGCGTTGCTGATTCTGAGTATGGTTTCGCCCCCCTAGCCCCCCAATTCTGGGGGGAAAAACTCTCAAAGTCCCCCAGAATTGGGGGATTTAGGGGGCTTTAATAAAACCAGATTATCGCGCATTCATTCCTTAATTCAGCAACGCCCTTAATTGTGCTAGTTTAGTTGTGACTTTCATCGTGCAAACTGACCTGATATTTTTTAGTTTATGAAATTAGGCAAAAATTCTAATAAAATTCCCGCGCCCCCGCCCCACACTTCCCTTCTTTTTTACAAAAATAGCACTACGCATTTAGATGTTTGACATTTCTAAACTCCGAAACCTAGTCCTAGCTTACTTTTGACTTCTGACTTCTAACTTCTGACTTGCGCGTAGCGCTATATCAGATGCACCCTACTGTTGCCTGTTCCCTGTTCCCTGTTCCCTTTGCTATAGGCAGATGACGATGAAAATTACGAAAGAACCCTTCTGGGGATACTCGTTCTTTCCAAATCCGGCGACATTCATACTGTAAATCTACAAATTCCCGGGATGATAGATTGTCGTGAAACTCAGCAATTTTATCGCCAATTAAATGAAGTTCATTCTCCTTTATCCAAACACAGTATTTCTTCCAATCAATGTCAAAGTCGTAGGGAAGCACACAATCGGTATCTACAAGAACTGGAATTCTGCCACAACACAATGCTTCATAGAAGCGAAAGGAATTGTTACCTGAGCCACGGCAACAGAAGATATAGTCACTGTCTATTAGGTTATACACAAATTCCAGCCGATGCTTTTGCTTCAACTTGAAGTCCGGTTGATTGAAGAAAACTGGGCGTTCTCTAATCAGAAAGTTGGTGATTATGTTAGGGTCTTTGGCTAAGATATCTAAGGCTCGACCTCTTAACACATGTCCCCAATTATAGGGAGGAATAGTAGTTGTCAAGTTCAAGACATTCTTTTTGACTCTAGACCATAAAAATTTTAAGTGGGTTTTGGGATTTTTCCTGACGGCATAACCACAGAAACCAACTACCGGTTTTAAGCATTTTTGGCGGATATTGAGTTTGTTGTCCAGATAGTTTTCAACAAAGTCTTCGCTCCAGTGAGGTAGGGTAAAATCGTTGTTTTTTCTAAGGGATCGATAGAGGGAGTTACGGAATACAAAATCACTTTCAATCGGTAAGTTAAGATGGGAAGAAGTTCCACCAAAAAAACTGATTAAGGGCTTGCCTGCTGATTTAACGTTTTCTGCTAATTGTCTGGCTTTATGTTCCAATTCAGAATTGCATAGTGCCCAATTAACTGGTACAATTGCAAAATCTGCTTCCTCCAGAGACGACATCTTAAATAGAGACTTTCCAATCTCTACATAGTGGTCAAAACAACTACTAATGGGATCCTCAGGATTTTCGGGAGGCTTGCCCCAAAAGGGGTATAGGATTGCCTCATAGGTCATGCCCTCTGGCAGATAGTTCTGGTCACAGAAAATTTTCAAAGTCATAATTTTAGGCTCTAGGGAACAGGGAATAGGGAACAGGGAAAAAATCCTGTGTACCTCAGGTGCGACCCGTGGTGAATTTAATTCGCCAAGGTCAAGCTCACCTAATAGCTAAAAAAACCCTCTAACACTTTAGACGTCATTAAATCACACTTTTAGGCTATATCCATGCCTTTTTGCCAAATTATTTAGTTTGAAAAATTCTTAGGGAGTAGGAAGCTTCAACGCAGAAATATATCTTAACCTTTACTACAACTGCCATACCAAAAATTTTGCCCGCCTATCACAGGCTGGAAGCCTGTTCCACATTGGGAAAAGGGTAAAGGGTTACGGAGTCCACTCCTGGGCACACACCACACGAAAACCAATATTGCCGACGAGGTGCCTCAAGGCCGGATTAAAGACGCCGCGAGACCCAGAACGGCAGTTTTTAGGCAAGGTGTAGCAGGAACCACCCCGCCAC
>NZ_JAAHHE010000298.1:0-7589 GCF_010692525.1 Moorena sp. SIO3B2 | reverse complement strand
TGAATGATTTTGCTACAGTAAATCAGATCTATGCCAAATACTTTAACGAGGAAGATGCTCCAGCTCGTGCCTGTGTTGAGGTTTCCCGACTACCTAAGGATGTTTTAGTCGAGATTGAATGCATTGCTGTGATCTAGTCTTGTGGAAGCTGCTAGGGCTTTAGCTGACTGCTGATAGCTAACTGATGACGAAGGAGCTGGGGGGGCGACAAGCGACCCAAAGTACTTGCCAGCTCTAAGTTTAAGGTCACTATGATCCCAAACTTATGATCCCAAACTATATATAGACAATCATGAGCATATTTTCAATTACTGGAAACTCAATCCCTGATTCTTTGATCCAAGTGGTCGAAAAATCGGGTTTATTTATAAGTTTGGTAACTGACTTGAATAAATCCAGACCAGATAATAATTATAGCCGAACTGTCACCCCCTCAGGTTCTGATATATAAAGATTTTAGCAAGATTTTTTTTCACATTCCTTAAGTAGATAAAGATTTTAACAAGATGACTTCTGCTATAGATTAGTATATCTAAATGAAATATATGATCAACTACAAAAATAATTTGTAGTCAACAGTAATGAAAACCTTATTAGCAACTGCCCTAGGAACTGTATTATTCACAAGTACTGCCCAAGCCGCAACATTTGTAGATACTAGAGAAGCCTTAAAGCCTAATGATTTCCTAGATTGGTCTGAAGTAGCTGAGGTTGTTGTAGCACCACCTTTTACCACCCTACCTAACCCATTTTCAGCGACTTCAGCGGTCGGGATTGATTTAAATGTCAGCATCCCTGCTGGAGAGTTTCTCCGTATTGATCAAACTCCTGTTTTCCCTGGTGCATTTGATGTAGGGGATTCGCTTCTGTTTACAGGCATTGCTAATCCTGGTCCACTGACTATTACCTTTGATACTCCAGTCTTTGGTGTTGGGACACAAATTCAATCCGCTCCTATAGAAATTGTTGACTACATAGCAAAAATTGAAGCCTTTGATAGTTTCGGAAATAGTCTAGGAAGTTTTGAACGTCCAGGTGTAAGCCAGATGGTTGCTGGCAGCGACGTGATCTTTACTGGCGTGTTTGATAGCAGTGGTGGCATCAAAACCTTGGTGCTGAATGCCAAAGAAGAGGTAACTACTCAGAGCAAAAAGTAGAGCTTGTTGAGAATCATGTAAATCACAAGCCCCATCATGTGTGAGGTATATGTATATTGCCAGCTGTTTTAGACAGCGACCAGCCAAAATTAGGGCTTGAAAAGATTGAGATAAATTACAAGCCCTTGAAGTATTAAGTAGATGGCAATCCAGGCGGATCGCGACCAGCATTAGACAACAGTTCACACAAACTGTTAATTGCCGACGAACCTTGTAACCGCGTAGTTTCTAAGAAGCTAAACATTTGAGCAACTAACGAGCGCGCCCCAATCACTTCTAGCTCCACCACTAACTTTGCGATGTACTACTACAGGACGCAACGCTCGCTCGGCATCATTGTTGTCCGGTTTAACTTCGTATGGGAGTTAAAAATGTGAACCATTCATCCCAATGGCGTTCAAGTCTTAAGCTAAGTCTTTGGGCGTCGGCTGGCCATCCAGCCGATGGAGGCTGCTGCAAAATTGTTTTGAGTTGGGTTTCTACAGTTGGACGTTTCTGCTGAAGTTGTTCATGAGTCAATAAACCAGCATGATAGTCCTGATGGGCTTTTCTAGCTGTCCACAAAACTTCCTTGACCTTCTGTGCAAAATCAGCATTGGCAGCAAAGCGACTGGTCACCAGAGCTTCGTTCGTCTCGTTCATGATCAGCGCTCACATTTCTGTTTTGCCGCCGCTAACTGTGGACTATAAGCACTAAAACAATCACGCTCTGAGAATACCATCAAAATTTTCTCCAAGTAACTGCTTAAGTTCTGCGCTACTGCGGGTTGAAGCTAAAAGTAGAACGCACACTTGATCACTGGTGGCTACCCATAGCCAATACGTGGGTCCCATCAATGCAATAAGTGGTCTCGTCCACACACCGTACACCAGGTTGTTTTACATAGGCTAGCCACTGTTGATAAGAAGGATCATTACTTTCTGTAAACCACCGATGCATCTTCCTTAAACTGCCAACAGAGATTGGCACACCCAAGACATTTTCAACAAAATACTCTTGTTTGCGCCATGTCAGATTTCCACCATATCCTAGCCAACCAACAACACTACATAACCTAGCTCCATAGCTAAACCCTTCCTTGACTCCCCACGGCAAGTGACTAGATCCAGACCAACCACATGAGAGACATTGGCAAGGAGAACGTTGGTATTCCCGGATTTCTACTGGCTGCTCGATTAATTCTGCTATTTGTTGGACTTTCTTGGGGGCACCTATCACCAGCTCTACCTGTGCCCCACAAGGTCGGACTTCTAGATGGAAATAGCTGTTCAATTGTGTCTGGCACTCCAAATCCATTGCGTGTCTTGCCAATATGATTATATTTCGGACCGCGCTTTTTACCTTTTTTACGCTTGCTTTGATCAGAAGGTTTCTTGAGTTGGTCTTGTGAAGGGGGAACAGAACTGTTTTGAGACGACCGTTTTTTGAGTTTGGACTGCGATGACCTTCAGTTGTAAGTTTTCCCCATTGAGAGCCTCCAGTTCTTTCTGTTGCTTCTCAATTAGGGCCTGCTGTTCTTTGATGAGTTGCTGTTGTTTGACCATCCACTCGACCAGCAGCACATAGTTCGCCATCTCGTCAGCAGGGACAGGGAATGCCAGTGAGTCAGTCTGTAGTGCAGTAGTAAAGGTCATATCAGCTACTATACCCTAAGCCCAGGGAAAATAAGTCAGCAAGCATGCCTGGTTTTACCATGTCTGTGAGAGCTTACATCCTTATACTGCAAGGGTTGGATGCGATTTTACACCCCTCATGGCTTGCACCATACCGAAGGGCTCCCTAGACATTATCAATAAGCGGTCTCTATTGCAGTGAGCAGTTACAAGAAGAGGGCGTTGATGTACCTTTCGCGATTAATGCCCTGAGTATCAGGTCTGTTCCTATCAGTGTTCCCGAACCCTCAGTGATATTGGGACTTTTAGTTATTGGTACGGGGAGTGTAGTTTCCCGGCTCAGAGGCTTGCCAGAAAACAACTAATATCGAGTCCGGTTGAATACTTATAATTATTCGGTGTTCGTTACTTGTTACTTTAAAATTTCAAATTGGCAAGTAACAAGTAACATGTAACCAGGGTAAACGCATCTAAATTTGTATCATAAGTTACAGCAAAAAGGTAAACAATAGTATCAAAAATATAGAATCCACCGGTTTATTCTCAACAAGCCCGAAACATTGCTCAATTATTTGCGATGTTATCCTTGGTGGATTTGAGAGTACTCGAAATTATCGTTGCGTACGCAAATGCTCCTTTGATTTTTGTTCAAAGTCAGATGAGTTTTCGCAGGGTAGCGCGCCGCTACACCGATTCCTGCACCGATCGCGCTATGTGAACTTTTGTCAGTCAACCAGCAAAACAGTCTATAGACAAAAACGAGTGTTTTTGCTCATTTACTCATATGCCTCATGGGTAGCGATCGCTTGCTAATGACTTTCTGGATCATTAATTTTTTGGAAGTCCCTAGTCTTTATTACGCGAATGATGAGTGAAAATGATTAAGAATAATTTTTTCTTTGTCTAAAGAAATATTACATTTAACTAATATCTTGTCACTGTAGTTGAGCTGAAGATGTAATCTTAAAGAAATTAGAGAATCAATCAACCCAATACAGTTGTCTTTTCTGACAGACAAAAAGGTAATTAAAGATTGCGAAAAGCGTTTTTAAAACGGCAATGTTTGGACAGATAGGGGGTTAACATGAACTTGAGAGACAATGGCTATCGGTGGGTGGCTACACCAGCACCATTGGCCGGTCGTTATGACGATATTTTTTTCATCAATCCTAATGTTGGTTGGGCTGTTAACGGGAATGGACAAATCCTAAAAACCGAAGATGGCGGAGGTCACTGGAAGATCCAAGAACAGTTACAGGGGGTTTACTTTCGCTGCATTCATATGCTGGACGAACAGATCGGTTGGGTTGGTTGCGTAACCCCAAGGAAACAACTCTACCACACCAGTGATGGCGGTAAAAACTGGGTTTTAGTAGAGAACTTGCCAGCGGATGCCCCCTCAGCCGTTTGCGGACTTTGGGTACTTGACCAAGAGAACGTATTCGCATCAGGAACCAACTACCCCGAACGACCGGCACGCTTCTTCAAAACAAATGATGGCGGTCAAAGCTGGTTTGTTAGGGATATGGAAGATGTGGCTACCCTTCTGGTGGATATCTACTTCAAAGATGACCAGACAGGTTGGGTTGTCGGGGGTCGTTCGGTGCGGCCTAACCCCCGTCGTTCTGATGTTGTGCCTACAGTCCTGAAAACAACAGACGGTGGCAACACCTGGCAAGATATGCTCGGAGATATCAATGTTCCATTAGGGGAATGGGGCTGGAAAATCCAATTTTTAGATGACGATCCGGAATTTGGGGTAGTTGCCTGTGAGAATCTGAAGGCAGGGGCGATTTTAATCACTGAAGACGGGGGTAACTCCTGGCGACGACAGGAAATTCGCAACAGCAACGGTCAGATGATTAATGAGAACCTGGAAGGCATTGGTTTTTTGAATCGTCAGCTTGGTTGGGTTGGCGGTTGGGGAGATCAAGTTTTTGAGAGCGGTCGTACTAGCGAGACAACAGATGGCGGTTTCACCTGGAGCGACCTGACCCCCGATTGGCCAAAACCCGATCCGGGCTATTCTTGTCCCCCTAGTCCCAATATAGGTCAATATATCAACCGATTTCGCTTTGTTAGCGACGGGTCTGTCACTGTCGCTTACGCCTCCGGTAACACTGTTTATAAATACACCAATCAAGAGTTACACGAGCCAACAGAGAGGGAAGTAGCCGGTAACCGCTTGCTCGGGGCAACGGAACTTCACATCACTGCAGATCAGGTTCTGATTCCCCTCACCGTACCCGAGGGCGCAACAAACTTATCTGTGGTTCTCTATGATCGCTTTGCGGGAAAAGTACGGACGTTGCTAGAGGAACTGAATCCCGCAGGGGGCCCTCGCCCGATCTCCTGGGATTTACGAGATGACAGCGGGCAAAAGTTAGCCCCTGGACAGTTCATGGCGCGCGTCACCTGTGACAACGAATCAGAAAGTCGGCTGATTTTCCCAGAACGCACTGGAGATCGACTCGCCTTAACTGCTACGACTCCCCATGTACTTAGAGAGGACTAATGTGATGACAAAAACCTATGATATACCCCTAGAGGTTCTGGTTTGTCAACCTCCATCTGAGGCTGCGATCGCAAACCTCGAACTAGCAAAATTGCCCCTGAGTTTTGAGATCGAACGGAACCCGCGAGATGAAGCGGCCTTATTGCTAACGGTCGCAGCCGAAGTGGAACACGCTTTAATGGTTCAGTACCTCTATGCTGCCTATTCCGTGCGCGACGATCAAACAAATCATGAGACAAGGGGACGAGTACAATCGCTCTACCAGCGATTGGCTCAACTAGCACGGGAAGAAATGGGGCATCTGATGACGGTACAGAACTTGCTGCACCTCATTGGCGCTCCCCTAAATTTTGAGCGGGAAGACTCGCCCTTTGAAAGCAAGCTCTATCCATTCCGTTTTAAACTCGAACCCCTATCAAAGCAGTCATTAGCCAAGTATATTACCGCCGAACGGCCTGCCGAACAGGGGGAGATTGACAATGAAACATGGCAAAGGCTCCTATATATTGCCAAAATTGCTCGGCGTGCCAATGACGGTCGTCCAATTCAGCATGTGGGAGCGATTTACGAGCGTCTGATACAACTATTTGGCAATGCAGAAGAGGGACTCAAAGACCAAGACTTTCATACAGACCGAATCGACCTCCAAGGCACCTGGGATGATTGGGGCTATGATGAGGGTCTTGGCAGCAATGATAAGTCTGAGTCTCGACGAGTTTATGTGGATACCTTTGAAGGCTCTCATCCCACCACCTTACGCAAAGAGGCGGTCAAAGCTCTCGAAATCATTGCCGAACAAGGGGAAGGCTATGGCTCTACGGTTGACTCCCATTTTGAGCGATTCTTTCAACTTTACAAAGATTTTGAAAAGTTGAAGAATGAGGGGGTCGAATTTGTCTGGCCAGTGGCAACTAACCCCAGCACCACGCCGCCGCGTCCCATATTGGGGAAACGCAATCTTGATGATTATATCCGTGCTGCCTTTGAGGAGCGGGGCTATATTGCCAACTGTTGCGCCCGTAACTGGGGACACCTGTTCAACTTACGCTATCGGTTACTGCTGGCTTTTCTCATCCATTTCTTGAAAATAACGGGTCGTCGCTATGTATCTTCAGGGCCCGATAAAGGCGATCGCACTCCGCGCGGCCTGTTGCTATTGTGGGCCTTCGATGAAATGCGCCATCTGAAGAAAATTGCCCAGAAAATGGTGCGGCTGCCTCTAAAATTATACTACAATGGGGTGACGGCCGGCCCTCCTTTCCAGTTGCCCTATACCCTCGATCTGCCAGATTTAGAACGGGATCGTTGGCGAGTCCATTTAGATGTGGTCAAGGCTTCATTAACCCTAGTGGAGAAAGCGCTTCAGGATGATGGGAGTCCCGACCAGAAAGACCCCTTTTTGGAGGATTTGCAGAGGTCTGATCGGGGACGGGCGAGCATTTTAGAGGCGTTGGCTGCGGGTCAGTCTATACCCACCCATGCTCGGACAGAATCTTTCCAAAAGGTGGCTCGCATTCTGGAAGAAGCAGTGCGGGGGTTTTCTATCGATGCCCACAGCAATTTCTGGGCGGGAATCAATCGTGAGCAATTTGTGCAATTGCATATGTTTAATCGGCCTTTTCTCCGTCGCAATGAAGACGACTGCAACCTGACCGCAGAAGGATCGGAACTAGTAAGTCGATTAGAGAGTTCTAGTAAAACTGGCAAAATGCCCCGCTATCGACCGTTAGTAGATAGTTCCAGACAAGAGTTTGTCCGCGAGTGGATTGATGCTCAAGCACCAGATAACGAGCCACCAGGACAGATTGGTGTTCACCACGAACGAGAACCCAACCTTGAGCCCCTGCCATCTTGGGAACAGTTCCGAAAATCTGAGCGGGTGGGGTACAGATCGGATATTAGACCACTCTTTCGAGATTTTGATCTCGAAACACTGCAACGGTTAGACGGTATCGATCTCAATGATGTAGAAAATGTTCGAGCCAATGGGGAAGAGCTTCGAGAACGACTTAACGAAGGTTCTCTCCCTTATGATGCTTGCTGGTCGGACGAGCGAATCGATCTGTTTGAGCGCTGGATAGATAGCGGTATGGAGAATTGAGGTTTAGGGTTACAGTACTTGTTACTTGAAAATTTAAAATTGGCAAGTAACAAGTAACAAGTAAAATGCCACATTTATGCTTAACTTGAAAGACTAATAGTTGAGTCCCCGTTTTTGATAACGATACTTAGCCACAATCGGATAAACTATATTACGTAGCCGGTTGAGAGCTCCCACAGGACGATGAACCACTAAGCCATTC
>NZ_JAAHHE010000297.1:0-7611 GCF_010692525.1 Moorena sp. SIO3B2 | reverse complement strand
AAGACCTACTGGCAGCAGTACCGATTCCCAGCAGTGAATTACCACCAGCCCTAGAGAAGAATACCGTATTTCGTGCGATCGCAAGTGGTGGTTTCTTTGGTCAAACCGTTGAAACCCGTCTGCTCAACAATGGACAAGTGATTCAGCAGTACATACGGATCAATGGGAATAGCACTCCCACCGAGATTGCTCGCATTTCCCCTCAAGATGTCAAAAGCTTTAAGAAGTTTCTCAACAAAGACGTAGACTTTGGTCAGTTTGATCAGCTCAGTTACCCTGCTCCTATTGGTGCCGCTGATTACATCAGTGTTACTCTTACCAGCAATGCTGGTACTACACGTTATGCCGATATTGGTAGTAATCAGCTCCCGGAAGCTTTGCAGCAAGTGATTCAGAATTGGGAGACTATCGTGAGTAGTAAGTGATGTGTCAGCGGTTAGTGGATGCTTCGGTGTTTTTCACCCCTAACCCCCCAATTTTGGGGGGAATTATCCAATGCTGGGGTTTTGTGCCCCCCTAACCCCCCAATTTTGGGGGGAATTATTGGAGGAAAACGGGGGCTTGACCAAGACCAAGCGATCGCGGATTCATACTTCAATTGCTGCAACACCAACAGATCAGACTTGTTTATACACAGTAGCTAGTCTGCGGGTAAACAAGCTTCTGCTACTTGGACAATGCGGGCTAGAACGGTTTGCAGATCTCTGAAAACTTCTTCGTTAGTAAACCTCAACACTCGATAACCAAACAACTGAAAATGCTTCGTTCGAGCCTCATCATAGGCTTTTTGCTGTGTATGAATGTCTCCATCAACCTCAATGACTAATTTGCATGATGGACAGTAAAAGTCAACAATAAATCGCCCTACCGGATGCTGACAGCGAAACTTGAGTCTTGCCAGTTGACGACCACGCAAGGCACTCCATAACTGTGCTTCAGCAGGAGTTAGATTTTGCCGCAGACGACGAGCAGCCTGCTCAGTTTGCGGAGTAGTGCCACGAATTCTAGGATAGTCTTTTGGCATCAGTAGAGTAGGTTAGACAGTCTGTTTATAAAGAGTACCCAGGATTAGTCCAAGTTCTACCAAGTTGTCGATGTCCTCCCAGCCCCCCAATTTTGGCATGCCCCCCCAGCCCCCCAATTTTGGGGGGAGAAGATCACCAGGGGTTGAAAGTCCCCCAGAATTGGGGGATTTAGGGGGCGCGGTGGTCAAAAGTAGAGTAGGTTAGACAGTCTGTTTATAAAGAGTACCCAAGATTAGTCCAAGTTCTACCAATGTGTCGATGCCCCCCAGCCCCCCAATTTTGGGGGGAGAAGATCACCAGGGGTTGAAAGTCCCCCAGAATTGGGGGATTTAGGGGGCGCGGTGCTCAAAAGTAGAGCAGGTTAGACAGTCTGTTTATAAAGGGTGCCCGATGTTAGTCCAAGTTCTACCAATGTGTCGATGCCCCCCCAGCCCCCCAATTTTGGGGGGAGAAGATCACCAGGGGTTGAAAGTCCCCCAGAATTGGGGGATTTAGGGGGCGCGGTGGTCAAAGTCCCCCAGAATTGGGGGATTTAGGGGGCACAGTGCTCAAATTCTCCTAGAATTGGAGGATTCCTCTTGCCTTGCGCGTAGCTCTATAACTGAAAGCTGAAAGCTGAAAGCTAATTACTCCCTACTCCATCTCCTCAGAGTCTTCCTCTATATCCTGCCCAATATCAAATACAATAATAAATTTATCATCAGGCATTAGCCGTTTCAGAGCCTGCATGTGACCTTCCGCATCCGAGCGATTGCGGAAACGACCAACAACCACTCGTTGCATCTTGGGCAATAACCGAACTACCGCCCATGGATAGAGGCGCTGAGAGTACGTCATAATATTAAGTTATCTCCTTAACTGGGGGACGAGAGCCAGCCTGAGAGGGTGGAAAATCTGGGGCTGGCTCTTACCGTGGAACGTTTTAGCGCCCACGGTAATTTTATTATAGCATAAATAATCTTATATTATAACATATTTTGAAAAATTTTGTAACGAACAGGGAATAGGGAGCAGGGAGCAGGGAATAGGGAGTAGTGGAGTGGGGAAAAATCCTGTGTAATAAATTAATTAATGTGTTAGGTAACTATGTATGATGCGACCTTAGAGCCGCTTCCGATCCCCGATTTCCTAACTATTCCGATATTGACGCAGTCGCTAATAGTGGACACCACACCACTTCACTTGACACCCACCCTCTCCACACTTACCACACTTTAATCCCTACTCCCTCAAGTTGCCAATTTTTCTTTTTACCTTTATACTAGTATTATCGGAATAGTTAAAAACACTCCAGTCATGAACAAGTGCGTTGGAACTACTGAAGCGGCATCTCTATTAGGAATTTCTTCTCGACGATTGCGCCAACTCCTAGAGAAGGGTCGCGTTCGCGGTGCCTATAAAACTGGGAAATTCTGGATTATTCCTCTGTTCAACCATTTGCCACAAATTACCAAAGCTACTCGTGGACCTAAAGGAAAATGGCGCACTAGTCGTCCTCCCGCTCTAGCTAAGATTAATGTTAATCGCAATCACATAGGATCTAATATCAAGAAAAGCCCTCAAGACCGCAAGCCAGTGATTTCAGTAAAACGCAGTGGTAGCAATATCTACGGCAACGAAGTGGAAATCCTAGGTCCATGTAAGATTGTCTATAACCCAGATAATCCACTCGATTGTGGTGCTCGTTTGTGGATTGAAACCTTTAGTGATATTCACTTTGTGGGTGGTAGTTTTCCTGCTACTCGCTGAGGGGGTTAAGGGCTTGGTGACTATTCAAAATTATCAATTTAATTATTGGGCGTTCCAGCAGTTGAAGATTGATGATTAGCCTGTTTTATTTGCTCTAGAAACTCGGGGTATCAGTTTGCCATGAGTAATAAGTTGCGCCAGAAATACCTCCAGCATGATATCCAATATGGTTTAATAAATAGTTTTTGATGGCTGTAATAATATAATTTACTCGTTATTGAGTGTATTTTGAGCAAGCCATTGATGTCAGTAATAAGGAATATGAATTTTTACCTGGTAACATTCCTAGGTTCAAGCATATAAACAAACCGGCTGCGATCGCAAAAACCCTCACTCTCCCCCGCCCATTTCTTCCCTCACTACCAACCCCCTATGCTCCTACAGATAACATCAGTCTAAATCTCAAGCAACCAACTATATAGTTGTCATTTAATCCCTCATCCCCACTAGTTTCAAACTATTATAAGCAGGTGCACAAAATTAATTGCACATTTTACAAAAATCAAAGCCTTACAATGTAAGGGTTACAGAGATTCAGAGTAGGTAATTTATTTTGTGTAGGTGCTTATAGTGGTTACATGTGATCGCATTCCCACATCAGTTCCAGCGTTCCCCTAGTGCTCCTATTGGATAATTGCAAAACTCCTCTACTCTATGACTGAGTAGCAGGCATCGGGCATGCTCACAAAATTTATTAAATTTTATTGCGATATGTCAGTTATGAACATTTATAAAAAAATATTGTTATAAAATTAAACTAAAGAAGCTTCAATTACTCTTATGAAATGGGAATGGGATACAGAAGAATTAAATTATTTCAATGGAACTATACCTTGGTTTTTTGGTAAAAAGCTTGGAATTCTTGGTGTTGATGATAGTGGTAAATCAACTTTACGTAAACTTATGCTAGATTGTGAGTTGGTAAAAGATGTCAAACCTACATCAAAACGTGAACGACACCGAAGAGTAGTAATCAAAGAAAATAGAGCTAACAAAAAAATTGCCTTTTCTTATATTGATGATATTGCTGGAGACAGGAATAACTATAATGTTAAAAAAGAGGTTTTTAAAAAAGTAGAATATATTATTTATGTTGTCAGAAGTGAATATATTTTGGTGGTTGATCAGTTTGATAATTTTGTTAATAAATCAAAAAAACAACGATATATAGCTGCTATTAAGCATGATTTTAAACATTTTGATGATTGGGGAAAAAAAAATAATTTTATTATAGTAGGTAATTATTTTGGTGTTTTACCAGGAAAAGATATGGTGAACGTTAATCCAATAGAATGCGGAGTACCTAGTTTCTCAGATAGTGACTTCAGCAATTCGTATTTGAGAAATTTTAAAGATAGACTAAACACAGTTATCAATAATGCTCAAATTGTCAAAAACGCGGATTGGATTGTGGGTAGTCTTGTTTCAGGGAAATTGGCTAATCAATTAATCATAGATATACTTCAGAAGTTAATGTAAACCAGTTAATCAATATGATATCACTCTACTACTTTGTACCTAACTACCAAAAAGATACTTCAGATTTACTTGTTAAAGATACTCCTGGTATACTTGTAACAAACTTAATAGAAATTAAACTATTTGATACTGAAGGTAAATTAGTTATGAATCGTATTGATAAATTAAAATTGTCTAACTTTAAAGTATTTAACAAAGAGAGGATTGATTTTTTTTACAGTAATTTTGAGTTTTATATTGAAACTGTTACTCAAGAATTTGATATTACCAATCGTCCTGCAATTATTGGTATTTATGGAAAAATTCCTGTTTTTAAAAATGGATATACAGTTCAAGACTGGCTATTTTATATTTCTAATAGAGTTGAAGAATTTTCAAAAAACCTTGATCGTACAATTTATGATTTACAGCTTAACACCATAAAAAAACAACTACTTGGTATATACTTACAAACAAAATGGAAAAGATTTGTATTTCCCATAATTCAATCTATTATTTTTTTACTTAATCCAATATTTATTGCTTGGTTAATCAGCTCATTTTTGAATACAACTAATCTCATTTTACCAAGTTGTATTATTTCTATAAGCAATGGTATATTGATTATTTTAAACGAGGAAGATTGGTAATGCCAGTTGGATATGAACCATACCCAAAAAAAATTCCTTCCGCAAACGAACGGCGAGTTATTATTGTTTTACCTGGCGATAAAATCGAACAGATCAGGAATGATAAAAACTATGATAAATTCTACCAATCAATTCAAACAAATGATCAAACTTGGCTAATGGATAACTTAATAGAAAACTATCAAGATCCAGAAACAATTAGTTTTTTGAAAAAGCTAGATCATGAGAATATTCTTGATAATGGAAATATTCTTGTTCAAAGTTCTGAAGATCCGATGAAATACTTTTTGGCAGATAAAGTTTAAAATAAGGTAGTTCTTCCCAAGTGGTATCACTATATAACAATCTGTAATTATTTAGGTGCTACAAGTATTGATTTAAAGATTACTGATGTTACGAATTTTGCAGAATAGACTAATGTTAAAGCAAAGATTTTGGGTCTTATTTATAATTTATATTTAAGTGCAAAAATTTCTAGAGACAAGAAAAAGGAATTAGAAAATCATGCTAAAATGGAGCTTAAAAAGGAACCTCCTAATCTAGATCTTGTTAAAGAATATGTCAAGAAATACTCTTTAGAAAAAGACGCAGATATTAGCTTTATAATCAATAATCGCCAGTTCAATAAAGACTTAAAATTTAAACAAAATATAAATTTGTTTAGTCAAGTAGAAACAAGCCTGAATGTAGCAGCAAGTTTAGTAATACCGGAAAGTTTTACGCAGCTCAAAGCATCTTTAAAAAAATCAATTAAAGAAACTAGGAAATATACTGTCACTATAGCTTTAGATTTTGGCTATAAAAGCTAAAGCGATCGCACTCCATCCGGAACCCCGCCTCATCCGATCCATCCCCGACGGTGAAAATCCCTAACCTGCCAATCTCATTTCTGCGATTGACCTTTGGTCACTCTATGGAACGCATTCATGATATCTCCAATATCAGCAGCAGCTCGCGAACAGAAAATTCCAACTAATCAATACAGTTACCGGAATAGTTTTACTTCAGGGATTCAAACAATTGTCAGGAGCAGGTCACACAATAAAATGGGAGCGCATTTATATGTGATCCCATACAAGATTGACTGTAGGCTAGACTCTTCCGCTTGTTCCAAAGTTAGGATATTTGCGATCGCATTCCCGATTCTCGATTTCCTAACTATTCCGATATTGACCCAGTCGCTAATACTCGAAACCACACCACTTAACTTGACCCCCACCCTCTCCACACTTACCACACTTTAGCTGCTTTCATCCCTATTCCCTGTTCCCTCGCTCCAAAGTTAGGTTATTTGCGATCGCATTCCCGATTCCCCATTTTCTAACTATTCCGATATTGACGCAGTCGCTAATACTCCAAACCACACCACTTGACTTGACACCCACCCTCTCCACACTTACCACACTTTAATCCCTACTCTCTTTCTGCCTGATTTCCTAACTATTCTGATATTGACGTAATCGCTAATAGTGGAAACCACAGCAGTTGACTTGCTACCCACCCTTTCCACGCTTAACACACTTTTATACCTATTACCTGCTCCCTGCTCCCTCACATGGCCAATTTTTATTTTTTCTATTAAACTAGTATTATAGGAAGAGTTAAAAGAGACCCCACTCATGAACAAGTGCGTTGGAACTACTGAAGCAGCATCTCTATTAGGAATTTCTTCTCGACGATTGCGCCAACTCCTAGAGAAGGGTCGGGTGCGGGGTGCCTATAAAACTGGGAAATTCTGGATTATTCCCCTGTTCAACCATTTGCCACAAATTACCAAAGGTACTCGTGGACCGAAGGGGAAATGGCGCACTAGTCGTCCTCCCGCTCTAGCTAAGATTAATGTTAATCGCAATCACATAGGATCTAATATCAAGAAAAGCCCTCAAGACCGCAAGCCAGTGATTTCAGTAAAACGCAGTGGTAGCAATATCTACGGCAACGAAGTGGAAATCCTTGGTCCATGTAAGATTGTCTATAACCCAGATAATCCACTCGATTGTGGTGCTCGTTTGTGGATTGAAACCTTTAGTGATATTCACTTTGTGGGTGGTAGTTTTCCTGCTACTCGCTGAATTGAAGTATGAATGCGCGATCCTCTGATTTTGGGCCAGCCCCCTAAATCCCCCAACTTTGCGGTGCGACCCAAGGGCGATTTACTCGCCCATTGGAAAGCGCACCGGGGGGGACTTTAAGAGTTTTGTTCCCCCCAAAATTGGGGGGCTAGGGGGGCTCAATGATCGAGTGGGGACTTTAAGAGTTTTGTTCCCCCCAAAATTGGGGGGCTAGGGGGGCTCAATGATCGAGTGGGGACTTTAAGAGTTTTGTTCCCCCCAAAATTGAGGGGCTAGGGGGGCTCAATGATCGAGTGGGGAACAGGGAACAGTGGACAAGAGCTGATTGCTAGAGCGATTAGAATGGTTCCAGAAGCACCCAAGCCAATCGCTTATCGCTGACAACCATGAGTTCTCAACCACCCTCCAAACCACCAAAGACCATACTTAGTCAGCTAACTCAGGTAGTACAGACCATTCATGCGAAGGTCAATCTTCAAGCAGTAGCACTAAAGCCTAATGCTAGAGTGCCGGAACTTTGGGTGCAAGACGCTAATACCAACAAATCCGATGTCTATCCCCTGGTTGGGGACCGTTACGTACTGGGGCGCAGTTCCAAATCCTGTGACATAATCGTTCGCAACCCAGTAGTCAGTCAAGTTCATCTCTCCCTAGAAC
>NZ_JAAHHE010000296.1:0-7613 GCF_010692525.1 Moorena sp. SIO3B2 | reverse complement strand
GCTGTTTATGCTCTCCAGCTTTCATATCCAGCAAGATATACTCATAGGGCACTCCCAACTCCTCAAGATACCACTGCACAATCGCAGCTCGGCTCCGAAGAGCACCATAAAGTTTTAGTTGTGCAGATGATTGACTGACTTCAAAATTGTCATGACTACTGAATTCTGACTCTTGAGTAGGATAAGACATTGTTATAGATCTAGATTCGTTTACCTTAGAAGTATTAAATGCACTTTGCCCACTGACAGGATTAACGTATCCAAGGATTATATAAGTGGATAAAGTAGCTAATAAACAGAATAATAGACCCATAGCAATAAGTCAAGTAGTTGTTAATTTTGTGAGGTAGAAATTTCTGGGTTTTAGGGAGCAGCGAGTAGGGAGCAGGGAGCAGGGAATAGGGAATCGGGAATAGTAGAAAAGAGCGATGCAGCGCGGTCAAAGGATGCTACCCCATTAGCGACTGTATCAATAAGCTACAAAGACTTTTTGATGTTATGAGAAATCCGCCAGATTGTTAATGACCTATTTATAAATGCTATACAGCGTTTTTCATAACTATAAGCTATAAAGGTACATAAAATTTTTTACCTATTCCTTATTCCCGATTCCCGATTCCCGATTCCCGATTCCCGATTCCCGATTCCCAATTCCCTACTCCCAATTCCCTACTCCCAACCAGTTTTTCACAAAACTTTTCAAAATATGTTATAATATTATATTTTTTGTGCTAAACTATAAGAGTGGGCGCTGAGACGCCCGGAGTCAAGAGCTAGCCCGTAGATGTTGGACCGTCGGCGGGCTAGCTCTGGCTCCCCTACAAAAGGAGATAGTTTGATTATGAGTTATTCTGAACGCCTTCATCCGTGGGTGGTCATTCGGCTGTTACCCAAGATGCAGCGGAGAGTCGTTGCTCGCTTCCGGAACCGGTCTGATGCGGAAGGACACTTATGGGCTCTGAAACGATTAATGCCTGATGCTCAATTTGTCATTGTCTTTGACGTCGGTAATCTAGACCTCGGTAATCCAATGGATGAGGAATCCTAGGGGTTTTGCATCGATCAGCGGTCAGCGGTCAGCGGTCAGCGGTCAGCGGTCAGTAGTCAGTGGTCAGTGGTCAGTGGTCAGCCGTCAGCCGTCAGCCGTCAGTGGTCAGCCGTCAGTGGTCAGCCGTCAGTGGTCAGCCGTCAGCCGTCACCTTCAGTGGTCAGTGGTCAGCCGTTGGCTGAAAGCTGATAGCACCTCAAGTAGCGTGCGCGTAGCGCTTAAGCTGATAGCACCTCAAGTAGCGTGCGCGTAGCGCTTAAGCTGATAACTGATTGCTGATTGCTGATTGCTGATAACTGATTGCTGATTGCTGATTGCTGGTAACTGATAGCTGATAGCTGAATACTGATAGCTGATAGCTGATAGCTCAGCAGCACCAAACAACTCTGGTGTACCATGGCACAATGAACCCAGAAAATCTATATCGCGCTATAATATTATTACTATTATGACTAAGTTTGTCTTCATAACTGGAGGGGTTGTATCCAGTATTGGCAAGGGGATTGTTGCTGCTAGCTTGGGACGTTTACTCAAATCCCGGAACTATTCCGTCTCGATTCTTAAACTAGACCCCTATATTAACGTAGATCCGGGCACCATGAGTCCCTACCAACATGGAGAAGTGTTTGTAACATCAGACGGTGCCGAGACAGATTTAGATTTAGGTCACTATGAACGCTTCACGGATACCTCCGTCTCTCGCCTAAACAGTGTCACAACTGGCTCGATTTATCAAGCCGTAATCAATAAAGAACGTCGCGGTGACTACCAGGGGGGAACAGTGCAGGTGATTCCCCACATTACCAATGAAATAAAACAGCGCATTCATCGAGTTGCCCAAAATTCCAATCCTGATGTAGTGATTACAGAAATTGGTGGCACATTGGGGGATATTGAATCCCTACCGTTTTTGGAAGCAATTCGTCAATTCCGTAAGGATGTCGGGCGCAATCACGTCCTTTATATGCACGTCACCCTATTACCTTGGATTCCTGCGGCTGGAGAAATAAAAACTAAGCCAACCCAGCACTCCGTCAAGGAATTGCGTGCCATTGGGATTCAACCGGATATTTTAATTTGCCGATGCGATCGCGCTTTCCCAAGCGGATTAAAAGATAAAATATCAGCATTCTGTGATGTACCAGTAGAGTCAGTTATTTCTGCACAGGACGCCAGCAGTATCTACGAAGTCCCCCTAATGCTAGAAAAAGAAGGACTAGCCCAGCAAACTCTAGAGTTATTCCAGATGGAGCAACGGGAACCAGATTTAACCCATTGGCAGCGGTTAGTTGAGCGTTTGCATAATCCCACTCACCATCTTGAAATTGCCATTGTTGGTAAGTATATCAAACTAACTGATGCCTATCTATCCGTTGTGGAAGCTTTGCAGCATGCTGCGATCGCAAAGGATACCAAAATCAAAATACACTGGGTTAGTGCTGAGGATGTGGAAGCTTACGGCCCTGAACCCTTCCTAAACGGTTTTAACGGTATCCTTATTCCTGGAGGCTTTGGGATTCGGGGAGTAGATGGCAAAATTCAGGCAATTCGGTATGCTAGGGAAAATCAGATTCCCTTGCTGGGCTTATGTTTAGGGATGCAGTGTTCAGTAGTTGAATGGGCAAAGCACGTAGCCCTCTTAGAAGAAGCCCATAGTGCCGAGTTTGTTCCTGATACCAAGAATCCCGTCATTCATCTATTGCCAGAACAACAAGATGTAGTGGATTTAGGCGGTACCATGCGTTTAGGGCTATACCCATGCCGTATAGCACCTGATACTCTAGCATCTTCCCTCTACCAAGAAGAAGTTATTTATGAGCGCCACCGCCACCGCTATGAATTTAATAATGCTTATCGCAACCTATTTCTAGAAACAGGTTTTGTGATTAGTGGGACTTCTCCCGATGGTCGCCTAGTGGAAATAATTGAATTGAAAGAACACCCCTTCTTTATTGCCACTCAGTTCCACCCAGAATTTAGCTCCCGTCCTAGTCATCCCCATCCATTGTTTGTGGGATTTGTGCAAGCTACCCTTGACAAAGCACAGGTTAAACAGTCTAGTACTAACGGCAGTACTAGCGAAAACCAGCAATCCATTGCCCAAGTAGGCTGCTAAGTATGTGACGCAAGTTCTTTCGGTATTGATCAGGGTAAATAGGGCAACAGATGTCACATATGTCGCAGATTAGGGGATCAATGACATCATGCCGGATAATTACCCTCCATCAAAACATGATTCCACAGAAATTATCCGGCTCTGAGGAATAAACCCCTGAAATATGACTTAGCTTGATCAGCAGCTAGGTAACAGTGAAGTACCCCAACCGACACGAAGTAGGTTGGGGCTTCCAACTTTCGCTCAATTCAGGGATGATCTTAATAGAATTAAGAATTAAGAATGCGCGAATTTAGAATTGGATTCTTAATTCTACATTCTTAATTCTACATTCTTAATTCTACATTCTTAATTCTACATTCTACATTCTACATTTTTCCTATCCTGGTTAACTATTTATCCTTATTGGTTGAAAGTCAAGTAACAAGTAACAAATGGAGCATGTCAGTTTTGTTAATCCCTGATTCAGATCCCCCTAAATCCCCCTTAATAAGGGGGACTTTTGAATCTAATTCCCCCCTTGATTAAGGGGGGTTAGGGGGGATATATGTACATAATTACAAAGGTGAAATGCTCCCAGTAACAAGTAACAAGTGTTAATTAACAAGAAGTAACCAGTAATCTGAATAAGAAGAGCAATCCGTATAGGAATTGTGATAATTTTTGTTTCCTGTTCCCTTTGCTAAAGTGATTAACTGGACTCGTTCGAATTGGTAATTGCTAGTATTACCAACCCATTATGTCAATAAGGAGGTTTTGTGAGTTACTGGATAAAAGTTAATTACGATCATCGAGAATATGTCATTGATCTGGATCGGCTTAGTACATTCACCCATGGACCCAACGGAAAAATAACCTTCTGGTTACCCGATAGTACTATTCCCATTATTATCAACCGTCAAAGTGACCCAGACGGTTATCAACGAGTGGTCAACTACATTCAAAAGTTATCAGCACGATCACCTTCAGGTTTTTGGATTACATTCAGTTACGAGCGTCATGATTATATCCTTGACCTCAACAAAATCAGTAGTTTTTGTCACTACCCAAATCAGAGATTAACCTTTTGGTTACCTGACAGTTCCATGCCCATCATTATTAGCGAACAAAAATATCCAGAAATTTATCATAAGATAATAGACTACATTGAACAAAAAACTGGCTATTTACTAACGTAATTATAGAATTTAGAATTTAGAATTTAGAATTTAGAATTGGGAATTTAGAATTAATAATTTAGAATTTAGAATTTAGAATTTAGAATTATACATGCTACCTTCTGGCTTCTGGCTTCTGGCTTCGGGAGCATCCCAATTTGGCACGTTAGCTCTTGTTAGGGGGCTGAAACCCTTGAAATATAGTTGCTTTGGGTAATATTGTTTCCAAAATGAGATGCTCCCCTGGCTTCTGGCTTCTGGCTTCTGGCTTCTGGCTTCTGGCTTCTGGCTTCTGGCTTCTGCCTTCTTAATTCTACATTCTTAATTCTACATTCTTAATTCTTAATTTTTAATTCCCCATTCTTAATTCCCCATTCTTAATTCTACATTCTTAATTCCCCATTCTTAATTCCCCATTCTTAATTCTACATTCTTAATTCTACATTCTTAATTCCCCATTCTTAATTCTACATTCTTAATTCCCCATTCTTAATTCCCCATTCTTAATTCTACATTCTTAATTCTACATTCTTAATTCCCCATTCTTAATTCCCCATTCTTAATTCTACATTCTTAATTCTACATTCTTAATTCAATGTAATTACTGTCACTTCTGGTGGACAAAATAGACGACCTGGCCAATAAGTTCCTAAACCACGATTAGTATACAACTGGTTTCTACCGATCGAATGTAAACCCTCAGACCATTCCCAGTGCTTAGTTACTTTTGAACATACTTTCAAATACGGTATCCAGGGCTGCACAGATTTAGGAATATACTTCCGGAGGGTTTTCAACAATGCTGGCGCAGGTCCGATTCCTGGAATCACAATCTGACCACCATGGGTATGACCAGACAACTGTAAATCCACTCGCCAACGCTGTAATATCTCCGCAGTATCAGGGTTGTGGGATAAGACAATCCGGGGTGTTTTGGGGTCAATTTGATTGAGCACTGGACCAGGATTGAAATCACCAGACCAAAAATCAGCAAGTCCTACTAGAGGTAATTGTGCTCCAAACGGATAAGCGATCGCATTCCACAACACCTTCACACCAATCTTAGTTAGAGCCTGAGTAATTGTTGCTTTTGAATGACGCCAGGCTAAATCATGGTTACCCAGTATAGCATAGATTCCATGGCGACTTTCCAGGTACTTCAATCGCCGCGCTAGTAGATAAATAGGAGTCGGGCTATTGGTTACGTAGTCGCCAGTTAACACGACTAGATCAGGTTCAGCTTGATTAGCGGCTTCAATAGCGTCAGCTAAGATATTTTCTCGTAACTGCTGTCGATCATAATGTAAATCGGATAGTTGTACAAGTTTTGTGCCTCGCAATGACGTAGGTAAATCCGCGATCGCAACGGTGACTTTTTCTACCTTTAAGGGTTCTGAAAATATCCAATTCATCCAGCTAATCGTGAGGGTCATTAAACACTTGCCTCCAGCATAGCTTAGCTATCAGCTATCAGCCATCAGCTATCAGCTATCAGCCATCAACTATCAGCTATCAGTTATCAGTTATCAGCCAATAGCTAATAGCTATAAGTTTTTGAATAAAACAGGTAACCATTTGTTTAATAGTCACGAAAGTCACAGCGTCGTTCGCACAGCGTGGCCAAAGGCCAAAGCCTGTGCCACAAAGCTGACCGCTGACCGCTGACCGCTGACCGCTGACCCCTGATAGCTAAAATCTAATTTAGAATTACGGATAAAATCAGGATTTTTTTTGACTAAGGAAAATTTTGACCTTATCTTTTGACCAAGCTTGAGGATAAATTCTATTTTGGTAAGTTATTTCCTCAGCTTGGTTAGTTTGATCAGGTTCAGGTTTAGTTGAAAAAATTCCACAAGGAATAAATTTGCTATTGGTGGAAAGTTCAGACTTGCTGGCTGATGTATTCTTAACGTTTATATGTTCAATCCTCACTGGTGAATCAGTCTGTTCTTGTAACAGTATCCATAATGGGTATTCCCAGTCATTGTCACCTAAATACAGTCCAATATCTGTACATTTACTACTTTTCAAAACATCAATAGCACCGAGGTAACCTGATTGGATTCGAGACCTACTGTTAAAATATTGCTCAGTACGGCTAGTGTTGAAAATACTGTTAGCGCCCAGAAGAGGTCGTTCTCTGCCAGATAATGCCCATGGTAATGATGTGATAATCAAAAGCACTGCTATAACATTGGCAACTTGACGTAACTTAATTTGGGACAATACTATTCCGACTACTGCAGAAAAAAGTAAGAAAATTGGTAAATGAAGCCGACTGTTCCACCATTGCCATTTCAACAGGAAACAAAATAGTATAAATATGCTAATAATCACAGCAATATAACTGAGTATATAGCGTTGCTTTCGACCCTGTCGTTGGATGAAACAAGCGATGATGGAGAAAACGATTAAAACTAGATGAAGGGTGTTGCTAGTGTTGTTTTCCGTAGCATTAATTCCCAGAGTTGATAATCCACCAGGAATCCCAAACTTTCCGGTATAGGTCGTGCGGGGGTCACTGATATCTACACTTAAAACAAGATGGAATAAACTAATTATCTTATGGGATATAGGATTAATTATCTTACTATTTGTTCCCATATGAAGACCAATATTTCTCAAAATATTGGAGACTAAGACTGAGGTTGTAAAAATTTCATTAGTATATCGTAGTTCTTCTGAAGCCGTGGCAATTGGAGTGCCATACAAATCGAAGTTACGGATATAGTGACCGAGATTAATTAAAATAACAATAACCCCTACCGTTAAAATTGGTTTCCACCATCGCCAACGTAGGCGCTTAATCATCATCAGTGAAAACCAGATAAATAAGGGAAATGCATAAATATAGGCTGTTGCTTTCGTAACAATAGCCATCCCCATGGTAGCACCAACCCCTAATATATTAATCCAGCTAACTCTGGATTTGAGAGTCAAAATAATAAAGTAAGCCAAACAAATCACCCAGAACGAAACCACATAATCATTCTGGGTACTTGACCCTTGTAGGATTCCCATCGGAATAGTAGCAGCGACTACAGCAGCAAAAACCTGTCCTCGTATCGCCGCTCCCAATTCTTTAGCAATCAGAGATACCCCAATCACGCTACCAATCATACTGAACCATTGGACAAGATTAGCTAAGCGATCGCTCCTACTCAAGAGTTGAAAATGCATGATCGTAAATTCAGCCCAAGGGTTTTGGTAAAGCTGTCTGGGAATATGGGTAGGATAATGAGCAACACTGTGATGCTGCATCCAATGAAGGACACGACTCATGTGGTAAGTC
>NZ_JAAHHE010000295.1:0-7631 GCF_010692525.1 Moorena sp. SIO3B2 | reverse complement strand
CGCCTTCCTTTTCACCGGTCAAGGTTCCCAGTATGTAAATATGGGACGGCAATTGTATGAAAGTCAACCTACTTTTCGTCAAGGGTTAGATCAATGTGATGAAATCCTACGTCCGTATTTGGAACATTCGCTTTTAGAAGTACTTTATCCTCAAGAAGCACAAAACTCAAGTTCTTCTTTGCTAGACCAAACTGCTTATACCCAACCGGCTCTATTTGCTATTGAATATGCCTTAGCCAAGTTATGGTTTTCTTGGGGCATTAAACCAAATGTGGTGATGGGCCACAGTGTGGGAGAATATGTGGCAGCTTGTATTGCAGGAGTTTTCAGTCTTGAAGATGGTTTGAAGTTAATTGCCATGCGTGGCAGGTTAATGCAGCAGTTGCCTGCTGGTGGCAAGATGGTATCGTTGTTGGCATCGGAGGAGCGGGTCAAAAAGGCGATCGCGGACTATAGTTCCCAAGAGGGGTTGGAGAAGTCCGCTGTCAGCATTGCTGCCATCAATGGGCCAGAAAGTATAGTGATTTCTGGTGAGAGTGAAGCGATCGCAAGTATTTGTAGTAAACTAGAAGTAATGGGAGTTAAGACTAAACAGTTACAGGTATCCCACGCTTTCCATTCTCCTTTGATGGAGCCAATGTTGGCCAAGTTTGAAACTATAGCCAAACAAGTCACTTATAACAAGCCTCGAATCAAACTTATTTCTAATGTCACTGGCAAACTGGTAGGTGATGAGATCACTTCTGCTGAATATTGGGTTAACCATGTCCAGCAACCAGTGAGCTTTGCCCAGAGCCTGAAAAATACGTATCAAGAGGGTTGCAAACTGTTCCTAGAAATTGGACCCAAACCAATATTACTGGGGATGGGACGTCAATGTGTACCAGAAGATGTAGGAGTATGGTTACCATCATTACGTCCAGGAGTGGATGAATGGCAACAAATGCTCTCTAGCTTAGGACAATTGTATGTAAAAGGAGCCAAAATAGATTGGTCAGGGTTTGACTCTGACTATAGTCGTCAGAAAGTAGCATTGCCGACTTATCCATTCCAACGGGAACGTTATTGGATAGAAACCAACAACAACTTCTGGCCTAAACAGCAATTTTCAAAAGGGGAAAACCTCCATCCCCTATTAGGTCAAAAGCTAAATTGTGCAGGGGAACAACAAATATTTGCATCACAAATAGGAGAAAAATCACCCAATTATCTCAGCCACCACCGAGTATTTAATCAAGCACTATTTCCCACAACCGGCTACCTAGAAATAGCAATAGCAGCAGGAAATCACCAATTAAAAACACCCCAGATAGTAATAGAAGACCTAACCATAGGTAGAGGATGGATACTACCAGCAGGAGAATTGACAAATGCCCAAACCATACTCACCCCAACAGACAACCAAAGCTACAAGTTTCAAATATTTTCTCAACCAGAACAACAGGAGTGGAGACTCCACACCACAGGAAAAATCAGAAAAGAGTCAACCCCCCCTACTCAGACAAAAATTGACCTAGAAAAATACAAGAGTGAATTTAATCAAGCAATAGAAGTCAAACAACATTATCAAAAATGTCAACAAGTAGGGATAGACTACGGAAATAGCTTTCAAGGCATTCAAGAATTGTGGTCGGGTACAAACCAAGCACTAGCTTATATCAAACTCCCCGAAGAATTGATAACACAAACAAGGGACTATAATTTCCATCCAGCACTATTAGATGCAGCCTTGCAAGTAATATTTCAGGCACTCCCAGCAACAGATAGTGACCAAACTTATCTGCCAGTAGGAATAGAAGAATTCAAACTATATAAGAATCCCGGGCTGAGTCTATGGGCCTACGCATCAGTAACCAGTCCCGAAGTGAAAACTCCAGAAAGTTTAACGACTCTTGTCACCATAGTAACTCCTTCAGGAGAAATAATTGCCAACCTCAAAGGTTTACAACTAAAACTAGCAACTAAACAGACCCTACTGGGAACAGAAACCGAATCAATAGAAAATTGGTTGTATGAAGTAGAGTGGAGAAGCCAAGGTATTTTAGGTAAACTACTCCCTCCAGATTTCCTGAGACCTCCTGTAGAAATTGCCCAAAAATTAGCTCCAACTCTGACAGAATTAGTAACTCAAGTAGATCAGAAAAGAACAGGGTCTATTGAAACAAGCTTAGAAGAATTAACTGTAGATTATATAGTACAAGCATTGCACGAAATGGGTTGGTCATACAAACCAACAGAAAGCTTTGAATTTGATGCAGCAGTCAAAAAATTAGGCATAGTTCCCAGTCAGAGACAACTGTTTAAGCGTCTGCTACAAATATTAACAGAGGTGGGAATACTCAATTATAATCAGCAGCAGTGGCAAGTGGAACAAACCTTAGCTCAAGTCAAGCCTACTGAAAAAAGCCAGAGTTTACAGAATCAATATCCAGAAGAAGCAGCAACATTGACACTACTGGAACGTTGTGCAAGTCAATTAAGTGGGGTATTACGAGGAGCAATAGACCCAGTTCAGTTAGTTTTCCCCCAAGGAGATTTGACCACAGCGACTCAACTTTATGAAGAGTCAACAGTAGCTAAAGTGATGAACACAATAGTAGAAAAATCCATCACCAAGGCTATAGAAAAATTACCTAAAAGCCGAGGCATACGGTTGTTGGAAATCGGAGCGGGAACAGGAGGGACGACCAGCTATATCCTGCCTCATCTAAATCCCCAGCAAACCGAATATATATTCACCGATATAGGGGCATTATTTACAGCAAAAGCCCAAGATAAATTCCAGGATTATCAATTCATTAGCTATCAAACCTTAGACATAGAAGTAGATCCGAAAAGTCAAGGATTTGAGGCTAATCAATATGATATAATTATTGCAGCCAATGTCCTCCATGCAACCACAATTATGAAGCAGACATTATCCCATGTGCGAGAACTATTAGCAGATGGGGGAATGTTAGTGTTGTTAGAAGTAACAACTGCTCAACGATGGTTAGATTTAGTATTTGGACTGTTAGAAGGATGGTGGAAATTCAATGATTATGAATTACGACCAGATTATCCTTTGCTGAGTAGAGACCAATGGCAAAAGGTGTTGAGAGAAACAGATTTTACCGAAGTAGTCACCATGCCAGAAGTGGAGGGAATGGCAGAAACATTGTCAGGGCAAACGGTAATTGTAGCTCAAAGCTCTCAAACGAAGTTAGAACAAACGAATGATGGTTCTAAGAGTTGGTTGATACTAGCAGACAAAGAGGGAATAGGTAAACAGTTAGCAAGGCAACTGAACTCAGTGGGAGAGGTTTGTACTTTAGTGTTTGCTGGAGAAAAGTATCAACAGATAGCTCCCGCAGAATTTACCATTAATCCCAACAACCTTGAAGATTTTGAGGAAGTAATAGAGACAGTAGCAGGGAAATCACCATCATTATATGGAGTAGTACAATGTTGGACGACGGAAGCCGGAGTGGGGCAAACTGTTAATTCTGAGGAGTTAGGAAGTTTGTCTAAGCTAGGGTGTGGCACAACTCTATCTTTAGTACAAGCATTGGTAAAAGCAGGGTTATCCATTGTACCTCGATTATGGTTAGTGACGAGTGGTGCTCAAGCAGTGTCGTCAAATCATCCGGTCATACCAGGAGTAGCCCAATCTTCGGTGTGGGGAATGGGCAAAGTGATTAGCTTGGAACATCCAGAATTGAACTGTACTCGTATAGATTTAGACCCAGAGGAGACTATAGAGGGTCAAGCTGATGCACTCTTTAATGAAATCTGGTCGGAGGATTCCGAAGACCAGGTGGCATGGCGTGGAGATGGTCGTTATGTAGCTCGGTTGGTGGCTAGTCATCATCGGCAACCAGTGGCACAACATTTGGTGCCATCACAACCATTCAAACTAGGAAGTTCCGAGAAGGGTAGTTTAGATAACTTAGTCTTAGAGCCAGTTACTAGACGTTCGCCAGGAGCAGGGGAAGTAGAAATTAGAGTTAAGGCAACAGGATTGAATTTTCTAGATGTAGTATCTGCATTAGGATTAGTCCCTCAGCAAGTGGATGGAATGTCTCAAAAACACTTAGTAGAGATGGACAGTTTTGGTGGAGAGTGTGCGGGTGAAGTAGTAGCTGTAGGGTCAAAAGTCACAGGCTTTCATATAGGGGATACAGTTATGGCTATGGCTCACGGCAGCTTTAGTCAGTATGTAACTGTTGATGCTACCTATGTAGTTATCAAGCCAGAAAATCTGAGCTTTGAAGAAGCAGCATCTATTCCAGCTAATTTTTTAACAGCTTATTATGCTTTGCATCATGTGGCCAAGATTCAGGCTGGCGATCGCATCCTTATTCATGCAGCAGCAGGAGGTACTGGAATGGCTGCGGTGCAGATTGCAATGGAAGCAGGAGCCGAAGTCTTGGCAACTGCAAGTCCTCCCAAATGGGAAGCTCTACGAGATATGGGAGTCAAACATATTATGAATTCCCGAACCTATGAATTTGCTGACCAAGTGATGGAAATAACTCAAGGTCAAGGAGTGGATATTGTACTTAACTCTCTGACTTCTGGGGAATTTATTAGTAAGAGTATGTCAGTGGTAACTCAGAGTGGTCGGTTTGTGGAAATCGCCAAGCGAGGAGTATGGGATTCAAGCCAAGTAGCAGCTCTCAGACCGGATGTATCTTATTTTGTGGTGGATTTAGTCAAAGAGTCAATAGAGCAACCGGGATTAATCAATTCTATGTTGCAAGGGTTGAAAGATAAGTTGAGCAACGGTTTACTACAACCACCACCAATAAAGGTATTTCCCATAGAGGAAGTCATTGATGCCTTCCGTTATATGCAGCAAGCCAAACATATAGGCAAGATTGTGGTGACTCAAACACAACTTGCTGATGCTAGGACTCAAAAGCCTTTAAGTTTCCGTTCTGGAGCTAGCTACTTGATTACAGGAGGTATGGGAGGTTTGGGTTTACTGGTAGCAAATTGGATGGTGTCAAAGGGGGCTAAACATTTAGTATTATTAGGACGTCGTTCACCAGATGATGCAACTCGAAAAAAAATAACAGAATTAGAAATGGCAGGAGCGGAAGTGGTAGTGGAAAAGGCCGATGTGTCTGATCGGAAATCGATCACAGAGGTGTGGAAGAGAATTGAGGAGTCAAACCGACCATTAGCAGGAGTGATTCATTCAGCAGGAATGTTATCAGATGGAGTGCTACAAAACCAGAGTTGGTCTAGTTTTGAGCAGGTGATGGCACCGAAAGTCCAAGGTGCTTGGCACTTGCATCAATTGACTCAAAATCAACCATTGGACTTTTTTGTGCTGTTTTCTTCAGCAGCATCTCTGTTGGGTTCGCCTGGTCAGGGAAATCATTCTGCAGCTAATGCTTTCCTTGATGGTTTAGCCCATTATCGTCGCGCTCAGGGGTTACCGGGATTGAGCATTCATTGGGGAGCCGTTTCTCAAGTAGGAGAGGCAGCCGAACGGGGTGCAGATGTGAGGTTAAGTAAGCAGGGGATGGGTGCAATATCTCCGACTCAGGTGTTAGAGTCTCTAGAGCTATTGATGAGTGGTTCGGATGTGGAAGTAGGGGTGGTGCCTATTGAGTGGTCAGGCTGGCAGGAGAGAGTGGCACAGTGGCCGTTTTTGGCGGATTGGTCGGAAACAACTACTTCAACAGTTACTAAGGATAATAGCATTTTAGAACACTTAAAATCAGTTTCCTTCATGGAACGAGAAAAGATATTAATTGCTTATATCGAAGATAAAGCAGTTCGAGTATTAGCCATGAAAAATAATCTCATCGATATACACAAACCTCTAAATAAAATGGGACTGGACTCTCTAATGTCAATTGAGCTAAGAAATCAAATTCAAAGTGAGCTAGAAGTGGATGTTCCAATTACAAAATTTATGGAAGGAATCACCATTGCTGATCTCTCAAATCAACTAAATCAACAACTGAATCAAAGCGATCGCACAGATAACATCAAGGAAAAAAACTGGATAGAGGTAGAACTATGAACTTAATTGAATTCTTACAAGACCTTTCTATCAAAGGTCTTAAATTATGGACTGATGGAGGCAAATTAAAAACTGGAGGTTCCCAAGAAGTACTGACCACTGATGTTATTGCCCAACTAAAGCAGTACAAATCAGAAATCTTACAGTTACTAAAGGAAAATCCAGATATATTCCAAGTCCATCCCCTCTCTTATGGTCAAAAAGGTCTCTGGTTTTTGTGGCAGCTATCACCCCATAATCATAATTATAATGTGTCATTTTCGGTTCGGATCTACTCTAAGGTAGATATAACTATTTGGCAACAGGTTTTTCAAGCTCTAAGGGAAAGGCATCCGCTACTACGGAGTACATTCCCGAAGTTGGGCGAACAACCAATCCAACAACTACATCAACATCAAGCGTTAGACTTCTTACAGATAGATGCTTCTAGTTGGAGTGAAGAGGAGTTAAATAAAAAGGTAATTGCAGCTCACAGACATCCTTTTAACCTAGAAACAGAACCAGTGATGCGAGTTAGGTGGTTCACTTGTTCTGAGCAAGACCATATTATGTTATTGACAATACACCACATTGCTTTAGATGGTTGGTCATGCGACTTAATTACCAAAGAGCTGCCACAACTCTACCAAGCTCAACTAAATGGGCTTGAGGCATCCCTACTACCACTAAAGCATTCTTATCAAGATTATGTTAGTTGGCAAAAGGAGTTAGTAGAAGGACAAGAAGGAGAACAACTATGGAACTATTGGCAACAAAAATTGGGCGGGGAATTACCTGTATTGAATTTGCCTACAGACAGACCACGACCCCCTATACAGACTGATAATGGGGGCAGTTACCCCTTCAAGTTATCTGAAAAGCTGACTGAACAACTGAAGGAACTAGCTCAAACAGAGGGGGCAACTCTTTATATGATTCTGTTGGCTGCTTTTCAAGTGCTTCTGTATCGTTACACAGGTCAAGAGGATATCTTGGTAGGATCGCCTACATCTGGTAGAACAAAAGCGGAGTTTGCTTCTATTGTTGGTTACTTCGTGGACTCAGTAGTGATGAGAGCAGATTTGTCAGGGAATCTCTCTTTTAGAGATTTCCTCTATCAAGTACGCCAGACAGTCCTGGGAGCACTAGCTCATCAAGATTATCCCTTTTCTTTATTGGTAGAGAAGTTACAGGTAGAACGTGACTCCAGTCGTTCTCCTCTTTTTCAGGCTTGCTTTGTACTACAAAAATTCCTGGAATCTCAAGATGTGCAAAAGGTGTTTTTTAGCAGCAAAACAACCTTGATGAATTGGGGAGGACTTGAAGTAGAACCATTTGTATTCGATCAGTATGAAAGTCAATATGATTTATTCCTGGAAATGGTTGAAGAGGACTCATATCTGGTTGGGTTATTAAAATACAATGCTGACTTATTTGATGAGCAAACTATTGCCAGAATTGCTGGTCATTTCCAGAACTTGTTAGAAGGGATAGTGAATGATCCGCAACAGAGAGTAACAGCACTACCATTAATGACAGAGTCAGAGCTAGACCAAATATTGGTAGAATGGAATAATACCAAAACAGATTACCCAAAAGACAAATGTATCCATCAGTTATTTGAGGAGCAGGT
>NZ_JAAHHE010000294.1:0-7660 GCF_010692525.1 Moorena sp. SIO3B2 | reverse complement strand
GCCATTCAGGAATTAGAGCGATTACGTGAGGCCGGAGCAAAGAAGATAGTTTTTGCCTGGTCCGCCTTTTGGTGGTTAGAACATTATGCCCAGTTTTATGACTATCTTTGTTCAAATTTAACCTGTATGTACCAAAGTGAATTGATTGTCGTGTTTGACCTCAAACCCAGAATAAAGAATCAGTGGCTTGATGAGAGAGTAAACCCAGCACTTGATAGGGGAATATCATCTTGAAATTTTAAATTTTGGAAAAGCAACTTGATTTTATAATTAATAAATGTTATGATTAATATATTTTCTACTTAGTGTAGCTTAAATGCTTTTCTAAGAGTTCTAATGTCAAGCATTGTTGTCTGTGGCTATATGATCCGACATCCAGTTGCCGGAAATATACTCGCCTATTTTCATTATTTATTGGGTCTGAATCGCTTGGGATACGATGTCCTCTAGCTGGAGGAGAGCGGTTGGCTCCTATCTTGTTATGACCCGGTCACCCGCGATTACAGTGACGAGCCAAAGGCCGGTCTGCGTATAGTACAGAAGTTAATAAACAGCTATGGCGCAGATGTTACGGCGTGCTACGTGAATCGTGATACAGGAACTGTCTATGGTGCAGAGTGGGAAGAAGTGAAGCGAATACTGGGAGCCGCTGATCTGCTGTTGAATATCGGTGGGGTTTGCTGGTTACCCGAGTTCCGTATCTGTAAGCGCCGGGTATTAATTGATATGGATCCATTCTTTACCCAAATTGGAAAGTTCGCTGTGGAGGGGCGCAATGACTATCACCTCTACTTTAGCTATGGTACTAACATCGGACACTCCGATTGTAAGATTCCAACTGATGGCCAAGACTGGTTGCCTATCGTCCCTCCAGTGGTGCCAGAACTATGGCAAAACTCTGCATCCACTCCAGAACTGGCAGATGCCGCCTTCACTACCATTGCTAACTGGAGTGCCTATGGTGATGTCGTTTACCGAGGGGAGCCGTATGGGCAGAAAGATCAGGAATTCATGCGCCTACTGGAATTGCCTAGCCGCTGCTCGCAAAAACTCGAATTAGCGATCTCAGGCCATGATTCAGAGATTGTGACTGAAGTTCCCCCGTTCGTTTATACTACTATGCCATTGAAAGGCTCTCCCCATAAGGGATAAGCGTGATTGAGCCTTGAAATTGTGTACCCATGTTGGTTCTTGAAGTGTGTCGGGAATTGGAATATAATGCAACTATAGGCACTGGTTGCATTTTTATTTGATATCATCTCCGGTTGAATACTTACACGCTTGGCCGAATCGAAGGCAGAAGGCAGAAGGCAGAAGGCAGAAGTAAAGGAGTAAGGTTTCATCGGAGATGGTTTTTGATTACTAATTATCCGGACATGATATGAGAACCAAATCGCTTCTTGATGCAGTCGCTCATGAGGCAAACCACGCCAGTTGCTCATGGTTTGTTCGCGAAGCGTCGCCTTTGGCGATAGTTACCGTAAGAGAGTGGAGCCTTATTAAAAAATATTTAACCCTTTTCTGCATAACCTGCTGACATTAAAGGCTCCACTCTCTAAGGTTTCGTCTCCGGGGGAACCCCCAAGACCGCACTGCCTCCCCAAGACCGCGCTGCATCGCTTCATAGCCCTTCAGTTGAACGTTGTGAGCATTCTGAATAAGACTGTACCCAGTAGCAGTAAGTACATCATAATCTAGAAACACCACAGAGATTGGGATTGAGGTTTCGAGTAGTTCAAACTTTGGGGGAACTTCAGTCTTGAGGTGAATCAAACGAACCCCAAGGTTGGAAAATTTAGGTCAGTATCCGAAAATCCCATTCTCAATCGTGTAGTCTCTAGGAGAATAATCTGGGATCAAGTTCTGCTAATTGGCAGTGTTGGATGGTCAGCACCCCCCTCTTGCCTAGACGGGGCGACCTGACTCAACTGCTATGTTTTCCATAACCCTGATGCTAGGTTAGGTAATTATGGCGGAAAATGTTGAGGTAATAATTATGATTATCCCATTATCGATAACTTTGATGATCGCCTCAGTAGCCATTTACCTTTGCGTTAAGACTACTGAAGAAATCGTCAAAGTGGCTGCAGCTATAACAGCCTTACTGTGTCTGTTTGTCAGCCTATTTTTTGTTCCTTGGCCAATCAAACTACTGATTTTGATAGTTCCCTTTATTTTTGAAAAACTCCAGCGGATAGCCTATCGCTAGGGATTAGGAATGATTGCTTTAGGCTTTAAGTAATAAAATCATTAACGATTAACTATTAACCATTAACCATTAACCTAACCCCTAACAGGGTAAGCATATGCGCTACGCCCAGGCTACGCCAACAGCTATCAGCGTGTCGCGTATCAGCTTTGGGTCTGTGGCCACGCTACCGGAACAGATTATCCCCATAGCGCAGGCTGTCTTGATGCAATAGCGAGTGGTTTGTTCGCGAAGCGTCGCCTTTGGCGATAGTTACCGTAAGACAGGCTCGCCTTAATCAATAAGTTTTAACCATGCATCTGCATAGCCTACCAACCATAAAGGCGAGCCTGTCTAAGGTTTCGTTTCCGGGGGAAACCACGGCAGTCGCTCATGGGGGGGACCCCCAAGACCGCGCTGCCTCCCCAAGACCGCGCTGCATCGCTACTTGAGGTGCTTTTGAATAAAATAAGCTGACGGCATTAGGCTGACGGCTGAATGCTTACCTAACAGGATTAACCTAGCTCTTACCATTACCATTTCCATTGCCAGCGGTGGCCAGCACCCGATCAGCTAGCTTACCTGGCACTTCCTGGAGATGGTCATAGGTCCAATTAAAGAAACCGATCCCTAGAGTAAGCGATCGCAATTCCATGATCAAGTTTTGCATTTCTGCCTGGGGGATATAGCCAGAGACACAATCCCATCCTGTCCAATCAGAACAGGTCTCATAGCCGAGGATTTGACCCCGATGACCGGTGATCAATTGCAGCACCTTAGAGGTAAATTCCTGAGGTGCATAGACCCCAACAGACATAATTGGCTCAAGTAACGTTGGTTCACAATTGGGCATACCACCGGTCATAGCGAGCCGTGCTGCTTGTTTAAATGCCTGTTCCGAACTATCTACCGAGTGGTAAGAGCCATTGGTGAGAGTAACAGCCACATCTACCACTGGGAAGCCTAAGGGTCCGTGGGACAAGTACTCCTTTACTCCGATCTCCACACCAGGGATATATTGCTTTGGGACGACCCCACCGACAATGCTTTCGGAGAAGTTAAACCCTTCACCCCGAGACAAGGGTTGGATATCAAGGTAGACATCACCATATTGCCCATGACCACCACTTTGGTGCTTGTAGCGCCCGTGAGAGGTAGTGGATTTGCGGATAGTTTCTTTGTAAGGCACTCGGGGTAAGTGAGTGGTCATCGGTAAGTTGTATTTGCGGCTCATCCGGTCTAGAGCAACCTGAAGATGAATATCTCCCTGTCCCCATAGGATGATTTCGTGAGTGTCTCCATGTTGTTCCCACACCAAAGATGGGTCTTCTTCCAGCAGCTTGGTTAAGGCACCACTCAGCTTAACCTCATCTTTGCGCTTCTGAGGGGTAATGGCTAACGCATAGACTGGTTTGCTTGCCTCAGCTATTGGTAATTTAATCTCTCGATTACCCGTATCAGTGGTCAGGGTGTCACCAGTTTTAATGCCCTCTAAGCGTCCCAGGGCAATGATATCACCAGCAGAGACTTGGGAAACTGACTGAGTGTGGTGACCAAACATACGGTATAAGCCTCCGGCGCGGGCACCATTAAAGACCATGCCATCGGTTAGTTTACCTTGCCAAACTCGCACTAGGGAGAGTTTTCCACCTTGGGGAGTGTAATAGGTTTTGAGTACCTGTGCCACCGTGCTTGATTCATCACCAGCAATGTCCCGACGCTCGGCGGTGGTTTCTGGGGTTGGTGCTTCCCGCAGTAGGGCATCGATCAAGGGGCGAACACCGTAATCTTGCTGAGCAACACCTATAAATACAGGTACAATCAAGTCGGCCCCCAATTCCATCTTCAGGTCTTGGACAATTTCTTCTTGGGGTGGCTCGATTTCTTCTAGTAGTTCTTCGAGGAGGTGGTCGTCAAAATCTGCTAAGGTTTCTAGTAATTCTGTGCGTGCTTGCTGTTCTGCCTCTTTCAATGACTCTGGCAGTGGGATCGGATCAGCTGGGGCATCAGGATGGTAAAGATAGGCTTGTTCGGTGACTAAATCAATAAATCCGGTGAGGTGTTCTCCCTTACCAATGGGGTATTGGTGCAGTACTAAGGGGCGAGTGGAAACGGAATTGAGGGCATCGAAGACGGACCGTAAGGAGTTACCATTAGCATCATCGGTCAACTCAAACCGATCCATTTTGTTAATAAAGACTAAGTGGGGGATTTCCCAGTCGTCGAGAAATTTGAATAAGGGTGCTAGGGTGAGGACGCGATCGCTTACTGGTTCACAAACCACGACAGCCGCATCCACACCAACTAAGGCGTTGTAGGTTTCTTGAGCAAATTCAATGGAACCGGGACAGTCTATAAAATTGAAGCAGATATCTTGATACTCGGTGCTGGCGGCAGTTACCTCCACACTCATTTGGCGTTGCCTGGCCTCGGTGGCACTATCACCGACGGTGTTGCCTTCCTTTACTGTGCCTTTGCGAGAAATCCTACCAGTAACGGACAACAAACTTTCGAGTAGAGTGGTTTTACCACTGAGATACGGACCAACAATTGCCACATTACGGGTGGCTTTACACACTTTGCCGTTCATAATTTACCCCCAAATTATTTCAATTGGACTTATGCATTGAAGCGGAGCTTGAAGGGGATGATCTGGTAGGGAGGTTAGTTGATTAAAAAGTGCCATGTCAACGGTTCTCTTACCTAATCATTCTACCTACTTATCTCCTGACTACTGGTTTATGCAGAAGTTTTGTTGAGATGGGATCAACGTTATCTGGTTGTGAGATTAACTTATTTTGGTTTGATCTAGATCGAACTTGCAATGTCTTGTAATGTAAACTACTAAAACTGTTAAGTTAGATAACTCTAGGTCACTAATTTTCAAAAAATATGAATACACGTAACAACTATAAAAAAAAATGTTTCAAAAATCTTAAGAAAAATTTGTTCCCACTCAACTTAATGTTTGTTAACACAAAAGTCACTGCCAGAGGATATTTCTGCCTAGGAGTCAGTTGGCTGTTGGTGCTGACACAGCCACTAGTTTCCCATGCCCTAGGGGTTAACCCAGATCATCTGAAGGATTCACCAGAGAGACTGAGTAGACATCATCCCCTTACTCGCCCTTACGGTTACAGTAGTAGACAAATCGCCCAGTCTCAGTATCTGCCAGCACTTAAACCAACTCAACCCGCAGCCCTTGAGCAACTTAATCAAGGACTGGCATTAATTCAACAGAGTAAGGTACTTGAAGCGATCGTGGCGTTTGAAAAGGCAGCCCAACTGAATCCCAAGCTAGCACCAGCACACTACAACTTGGGCTTAGCATTGCGGCAGGTTGGAAAATTGCAGGCATCAGCCGATGCCTTTTATCGGGCGACCCAGACTGATCCCAAATTTGCTCTAGCCTTTGCTAATTTAGGGGCTGCTCTGTTGGAAGGAAAGAATTTGTCTCAGGCACGGGAATATCTAGAAAGAGCTCTGGAACTTGACCCTAAACTGGGTGTTGCTCACTATAACATGGGTCTAGTTATGTCCCAGTTGCGAACACCCGCACAAGCGATCGCATCATTTAAACAAGCAATGGAATTTAGCCGTAATGCTCCCGAACCGGCATATCATTTGGGACTGATTTATAGGCAACAGGGCAAGCTGGAGGAAGCAAAAAAGGCGTTTGAGCAAGCGATCAAAATCAATCCCAAATACCCCGAAGCCCACTACAATATCGGGGGAATTTTATTTAATCAGAGAGATTTGGATGGTGCTCTGGCAGCTTTCCAGCAAGCAGCGGTAGCTAACTCGAACTACGCTAATGCCTATTATGGTGCTGGTGTAGTATTTCTGCGCCAAAACCGATTTAGTGATGCTCTGGAAGTCTTGCAGTATGCTAGAGACCTTTACAATAGCCAAGGTAATCCCCAGTGGGGACGTAGGGCTGAGCAGTTGATGGAGCAAGCCCGTAATTCTGGTTTTTAGTGGGGTTTGTACCATCAGAACTTGTTAGCTTTGACCCCTTTGGGGAATTAAAAATTAAAAATTAAAAATTAAAAATCTAGAAGCGATGCAGCGCGGTCTTGGGGAGGCAGCGCGGTCTTGGGGGTTCCCCCCACTCGCTATTGCCGTGGTTTCCCCCACTCGCTATTGCATCAAGACATTGAACAAATTTTGAATTAATTAATTCCGGGTACAAGCCCCCCGGGGAATTAAAAATTAAAAATTAAAAATTAAAAATCTAGAAGCGATGCAGCGCGGTCTTGGGGAGGCAGCGCGGTCTTGGGGGTTCCCCCCACTCGCTATTGCCGTGGTTTCCCCCACTCGCTATTGCATCAAGACATTGAACAAATTTTGAATTAATTAATTCCGGGTACAAGCCCCCCGGGGAATTAAAAATTAAAAATTAAAAATTAAAAATCTAGAATTGTCCGAATCATTTTGAATTAATAATTTTGAACTTTGAATTGGAGCGTTCGCGCAGCGTGACCTACGGTCAAGCGACTTGACGACTCCCCACAGATAAATCGGGAGCGTTGCATCTGTAGGGGGATGATTGATCGAGATGGGGAAGATGGGGAAGAATCCACCCATCCTCCTGTTGATGTTTATCACGTTTTTATTAGGATTTCTATATCAGTTGTTTTTTGCTTTTTTTGATGGCAGGCTTAACCGAATATTTTTAATTATTAATAAAATTATTACTATAAATAAACTAACTATTTATTTATAGTAATAAAAGCAACCCTATTGTCAGTATTTTTTACGGATTTATTAGTAGTGGTATTTTACTGATTATTATAATAATTTCATAGATAATTTTTTATATTTTAAAAACAAATAAAAAATTATCATATCACATTTTAATTTAACTTATAGGGCTACAAAAATTAAAAAGCTTAAAATGGATTGTCCTTTATATGGAAAACTTTAGGTATTTTACCGGCTAATACTAGTCTAGCTTGAATTTTTAGCCGATTATTAAAAGTGGAGTAACCTTGGGAGACCTTGAGTTTAGTGGATAAGACGGGGTAGGGACGGTTAGCCTAATTGAGACATTATCAAAACCCGATTCCTACTCCCCACTGCACTCTCCTGCAATTACAGTTAAGACTACAGCATACTATAACTGATAAAATTTAGCCACACTCAATACAAAAAACCCCTGATGGGCGGTTGGGTGCCCCAGGGGGATGCAGCAAAAGGTTAAAACTACCATATACAACAGTAATCGGAAATGACAGTAAACCGTATCCGCAAAATCTCGGAAATCTCTGAGCCACTCGCAATAGTGGCCTACGAATAATTACGTAGTTGCCTTATCCATGGTTACTATAGGGTTCTTGTCTACTAATATTCACAGCCATCTGACAAACCAGTAACTTGGGTCGAACTAGGGAACTGGCTCCTATTCCACACCTAGTTCAGGGAAGGTCAACGGAATTGAGTTGCCTTGAGGGCAAATCCGACTCGAAGGGC
>NZ_JAAHHE010000293.1:0-7662 GCF_010692525.1 Moorena sp. SIO3B2 | reverse complement strand
TTGTAGCGCTTGGGTAGCGCGAGGTTGAAGTAACCTGGGGAATCGTCTCCTAGAGGTTTTAGGTCTTGTGCCATTAGTCGTATTTCTCCCGAAAGCGACGGACAAACCAAAAGCTAAAGATATTTAGGGCTAAGGTCAGTAAGAACAGGGTCATACCTACAGAAAAAATAGTTTTGTAAGCTAGGGAACCTGCTGGTGTATCTCCCATGCTGACCTGAACGATATAGGCTGTCATGGTCATCACTGGTACTAGGGGATTTAGTCCTAAGGTGGGATTTTGACCGGCAGCAATGCTAACAATCATGGTTTCACCCACAGCACGGGAAACCGCTAGTACGAAGGAAGCAACAATTCCAGATAATGCTGCTGGTATTACTACTCCGATAATGGTTTCTCGTTTAGTTGCCCCCAAGGCATAAGCACCTTGTCTTAAACTATTGGGTACAGCATAGATAGCATCTTCACTGAGGGAAGCTACCATGGGAATAATGGCTATTCCTAAAACAATCCCAGCGCTTAAGGCATTGAATCCTTGTAACCCGGGAATAAATGTTTTTAAGAAGGGGCTAACTAGCATCAGGGCGAAGTAACCGAATACTACCGTAGGAACCCCTGCTAATATTTCTAGGGCAGGTTTGAGCCAGCGACGGATACCAGGAGATGCATATTCACTCAAGCAGATAGCTGCAAGCAATCCCAAAGGTAATGCCACCATCAGCGCGATGACAGAGGTCAGGAAGGTGGCACTAATTAGCACGAAAATGCCAAACTGGGGATTAGCAAACAAGGGAGTCCATGCTGTATCAGTCAGGAATTTCCAGAGTGATACTTCTTGGAAAAATGCTACTGTTTCAAATATTAGGGTTAGAACAATGCCGATGGTAGTTGCGACAGAAACAAAGGCAAAGGTAGCAAAAACTATTTTTACTACCAGTTCTACCCGCTTGTTTAATTGCCGGTTTGGTCGAAACATCTCAGAGTCTGATGACTCAAAAGATGGCGGAGTGGTAGTCATTGGTAAAGTTTTAAGTGTGAAGGAGCAAGTGTGTTCGCTTGATAGCGTTCTGTAAGGGTAGGATGAAGTGCGAATGATAAAGGATAAAGGATGAAGGATGAAGTGTGAGAAATTAAGTGTGAGAAATCAAGTGTGAGGAATCAAGTGTGAGGAATGAAATAATTATACTGATAGATGTACTTATGATATCTATCAAGGTGACTTACAAGCAAGGTGACTTAGCAACTTGTATTTTTTCGGCCTTCATCCTTCATCTTTCATCCTTCAGACTTTAAGAAATCCTTTACTATTCTTTATTTCTCTAATAGCTCTTTAACTTTGGATCCTTTAGGAGCATTAGCAAAGACTGTACCGACTGTGCCTTCGCTAAAGCGCTTTCTCACCAGCATCATAATGTCTTCTGGCATGGGCACATAGCCAACTTCGGAGATTAATTTAGAATTTTCTGCTGCCAAATGATACTCTACAAAAGCTTTAACTTCAGGTCGATTCGCCGCCTCTTTATTGACATAGATAAACTCTGGGCGAGATAGAGGTTTGTAACTCCCATCGGCAATAGTTGCTTTGTTAGGCGCAACACAACCACTTCCTCCATTAATCTCTAGCAGTTTGAGTTTATCTTTGTTTTCTTCGTAGTAGGCGTAACCAAAGAAGGCTAGTCCACCCTTATCAGTAGATACCCCTTGCACCAGCAAATTGTCATCTTCACTAGCGGTATAGTCGCCCCGAGAACCAGCGTCTTTACCAACCGTGTTTTCCATAAAGTAGTCATAGGTTCCGGAGTCAGTTCCTGGACCATAAAGTCCTAGTTTGGTATCGGGGAACTTAGGATTAATTTGCTTCCAGTTTTTGATTTTGTCTTGAGCTGCTGGCTCCCAGATTTTTTTGAGTTCAGCAGTTTTTAGGCAGCTAGCAAAATTATTTTCTTTGTTAACTACCACAGAGAGTCCATCAAATGCGATGGGTAATTCGATGTACTCAATTCCTCCCTTCTTGCAAAGTTCTATTTCTGATGCTTTGATCGGACGGGAGCCGTTGGAAATATCCGTTTCTCGAGCACAAAACTTCTTGAATCCACCACCAGTACCAGAGATACCGACGGTAACTTTGATTCCCGGATTGGCTTTCTGGAACTCTTCCGCCATTGCCTCAGAGATGGGAAATACGGTACTGGAACCATCTACCTCAACTGTAGCTGTGGGGGCTGAACCACCACCACAGGATGTAATGCCCACGGCTAAGGTGGTGATCAATGCTATTGACAATAAAGAATTCTTTTGAGACAACATGGAATTGGCTTAATTTTTTTAGGCGTCACAGCCGGAGTGTACCGCTCCATCATCAAGACTAGGTTAAGCATTGGGTTAAAATTTAATTAAGAAAAGGTTAAATTTATAGTTGGTGTAGTAGGTTTCACTAGCTAACTTACTCTAAAGTGGTATAGTGAAGGATGCCTTTAAAGCTGATATACGTGGGAGATACTGTGGTTCAAGCACCTTTGTCAACTGCTGTAGGTCTATCTGTAGGTTTATCAAATACACCAGGAAGTACACCAGCAAGTACACCAGAACAATGCTTAACATCCCCAGCATCCTTGAATGAGTGGCTGCAAAAGCTAACTGAGGGGATTATTGCAGGCGATCGCATTACTAGAGAGGAAGCCTTAGCCCTTACCAAACTGGAAGGGCAAGATAATATATTGCTGCTGTGCCAAGCAGCTGACAAAGTGCGCCAAGCCTGCTGTGGTAATACCGTGGATTTGTGTAGTATCGTCAATGTGAAATCTGGTGGCTGCTCAGAAAACTGTGGCTTCTGCGCCCAGTCGGCTCACCATCCTGGCGTTGATTCCCCGATTTATGGTCTTAAGTCTAAGGAAGAGATTATGGATCAAGCTAAGGCAGCTCAAGCGGCTGGAGCCAAACGTTTTTGCCTAGTGAGTCAGGGACGTGGACCAAAGTACAGTAGTCCTAAATCGAAAGAGTTTGAACAAATTCTGGAAACCGTACGGGAGATTATTGCCGAAACCAGCATTAAGCCTTGCTGTGCCTTGGGAGAAGTGACCTCGGAACAAGCCGAAGCCCTGAAAGAAGCTGGGGTAACTCGCTACAACCACAACTTAGAAAGCTCAGAAAGGTTTTTCCCAGAAATTGTCACTACCCACAGCTGGCGCGATCGCGTCGAGACGATCCAGAACTTGAAAGCCGTGGGGATTCAAGCTTGCACTGGTGGGATTATGGGCATGGGAGAAAGCTGGGAAGACCGAGTGGATTTAGCTCTATCCCTGCGGGAGTTAAAGGTGGAGTCAGTACCCCTGAACTTGCTCAATCCTCGGTCTGGAACCCCTTTGGGAGAATCTGGCAAGCTAGATACCTATGAAGCACTAAAAGCGATCGCAATTTTCCGGATGATCCTACCTGAGCAAATCCTGCGCTATGCTGGTGGGCGAGAAGCCGTGATGGGCCAATTGCAGGCACAAGGGCTAAAATCCGGAATCAATGCTATGCTGATTGGACACTACCTCACCACTCTGGGACAGCCACCAGAGCAAGACCACGCTATGCTGGACTCTTTGGGTCTAACCGGTGGTGAAGCTCCGATTCCCGGAGAATATAACTCTTAGAATAAATAGCCAGAATAAATAGATTATCGATGTAACTGTGTCTGCTCCCAATGAGATTTTGTGGGCCATAATTGGTTTGCTGCTGACAATCGGCGGCACGTTTCTAGAAGCCTTCTTTGTCTCCAATCCACCCTGGGATTGGTCAACTCAAGGTGTTCAAACTATATCCTTAGGGGTTACCTATCAGATTGGAGCAGTCCTACTAGCTGCTTGTTTAGGAGGCAGAAATGCTGGTGCTCTTTCTCAAATTGCCTATGTTGTGATCGGGTTGAACCTGCCAGTCTTTACTCAAGGTGGAGGTATTGGCTATATCAAGGAACCCAGCTTTGGATACATACTAGGCTTTATTGCCGGAGCCTGGGTGTGTGGTTTTTTAGCCTTTCGCGTACAACCACGAGTCGAAACATTGGCATTTAGCTGCCTATGTGGTTTACTAACCATCCATGCCTATGGTGTCGGCTATTTGATGATTTTCCACGGCATCAATTGGTCAGTGCTTGGGGCTGAGCCTCTCATGGAAGCCATCATGAAATATACCATTTCACCTTTACCGAGTCAGCTAGTGGTAATTTGTTCTGTCACCGTTGTGGCATTTGCTCTACGGCAGTTGATGTTTTATTGATAGTCATTGGTCAAAATAAATTTGTTAATTGCTAAGGTTTAATTAACAAAAGACTAATCACTAGATGTGTAAAACGGCTTTGACACTCCCGACTCCCGACTCCCGACTCCCGACTCCCGACTCCTAGTAAGTCCCTCACCCAATCAATAAATGCTATCATGACTAATGACTAATGAAAAAAAACCGCCTGTGTTGGTTTGCTGCTGCTATTGGTCTGATTCTGGATCAGCTGACTAAATATTGGGTGGTGCAGAATTTTGAATTGAAAGAGACTCTACCCCTGTGGCAAGGGGTGTTTCACTTTACCTATTTTACTAATACTGGTGCCGCTTTCAGTCTCTTTAGTGAAGACGGCAGCTGGTTGCGCTGGCTGTCCTTAGCTGTGAGTATTGGTTTAATCGCCCTAGCTTGGTTTGGACCAAAGCTGATTAGGTTGGAACAGCTTGGTTATGGCTTCATACTGGGAGGAGCATTGGGTAATGGCATAGACCGTTTTTTCAACAGTTGTTTGGTAGATAACCAGACAGTAACGGGTTGCGTTGTGGATTTCCTCGATTTTCGGTTGATTAACTTCCCGGTATTTAATGTGGCCGATGTGTGTATCAACGTAGGTATTGTGTGCTTGCTTATTGCAAGTTTTAAGCATCAATCACCAAAATCTAGGGAGAGGGGGCAATAACATAGTCATAACTTACAAGCCACAAGGCACAAGGGTTATGGCCAATCTGCTTCCATAAGCCTGTTCCCTGTCTTCCCTCTGTGCCCCGTCTTTCCATTATTCGCCCTTTTCCTAACTTATTTGCCAAATCCGGATCGTGCTGGATTTGGTATTTTCGGCGTATCCCTGTATCCGAGCTCGATCCGTGCCTGCCCTATTCTCAAAAGTAACCAATAATCCTTTACTATTTATTCTCAATTAGAAAATTTTCTTGCAAGTGAGAGAAATAATTATTTAATATTGTCAATAATGGCTCGTTTTTGAGAGGGTTACCATGGCTAACTATACAGCTGCTTCACTCAAGGCCGAACTCAATGCTCGAGGTTGGCGTATGACACCACAACGGGAGACCATTCTCCACGTTTTCCAAAATTTACCGAGAGGAACCCATCTCAGTGCTGAGGAACTTCACGAATTGCTCGAGCAACGAGCAGAAGGAATCAGCTTATCTACTATTTACCGTAGCGTTAAGTTAATGTCACGGATGGGCATCCTGCGGGAATTGGAGTTGGCAGAAGGGCATAAACATTATGAACTCAATCAGCCTTTTCCCCATCATCACCATCATCTGGTGTGTATTCAGTGTAACCAGACCGTTGAATTCAAGAATGACTCAATCTTGAAACAAGGGATGAAGCAGGTGGAAAAAGAAGGCTTGCAGCTGATTGATTGCCAGCTGACCATTCATACCATTTGCCCAGAAGCCCTGCGCATGGGATGGCCTTCGGCTCTACCGAGTAATTGGCGTTGCTCTCGATCCATTGCGATGCACGAACATTAGTTTTGTGAGTGGTTGTCGTTTTGTCAATGAACTAAATGACAAGCAACATAATGTCCTCTACCTGCATCTTTAAACTCTGGTTCTGGGTCTTGCCGACAAGTATCCATTACCATAGGACAGCGAGTGTGAAACCGACAACCTTTGGGGGGATTGCTGGGGCTGGGTACATCACCTGTTAGGATAATACGTTCCCGTTGACGCTCAAGTTCAGGGTCAGGAATTGGTACGGCTGAGATTAATGCTTGGGTATAGGGATGCAAGGGGTTCTCATATAAACAGACGCGATCTGCGAGTTCTACTATTTTGCCTAGGTACATTACTGCCACCCGGTCAGAAATGTGGCGCACTATACTTAAATCGTGAGCAATAAATAGATAAGTTAAGCCCATATCTGCTTGCAACGACTGCATCAAGTTAACGACTTGGGCTTGAATGGATACATCTAAAGCAGCAATCGGTTCATCACATACTATAAAGTCAGGGTTTAAAGCTAAGGCGCGAGCAATCACAATCCGCTGACGCTGACCCCCAGAGAATTCGTGGGGATAGCGATTGATAAACTGGGGATTGAGTCCTACCACCTCTAGTAAGGACTGGACTCGTTCTTGTTTTTGTTTACCGATGGCTAACCCATGGATTTGCAGGGGTTCACCGACAATACTTCCTACGGTCATCCTGGGATTGAGAGAAGCATAGGGGTCTTGAAAAATCATTTGCATCCGGCGGCGCATCTGGCGCAGGGATTCAGCCTCTAGCTGGGTTAGGTCGATATTTTCAAAGTAAACATGACCAGCTGTCGGACGGTATAGTTGTAGGATCGCTCGTCCGGTGGTACTTTTGCCACAGCCAGATTCTCCTACTAAGCCTAAAGTTTCGCCACGGTTGATATCGAAGTTGAGTCCATCAACAGCTTTGATGGAGCCAATTTGCTTTTGCCAGATGATTCCTTGGGTGATGGGGAAGTGCATCTGTAGGTTTTCTATGTGTAAGAGACTTTTGTTTTGTGGGTTGGGCTTGGGGTTGTCTAGCTGTGGTGCTGTCATGTGATTGTTTAATGCTTAATCGCAATCATATTAGCCGTTCACATGCCATTGCTTTAATGTTTGACAACACCAACTTGTCTTGATTAAGGATTACCGGAGCCAGGGATAGGATGGGTAGACAGTAACTCGTTAACGTAGCGCCGAATTACAATCTGCTGCTGGTCAGGGCTAAGGCGTTTGGCTTGAATCAGGGAGTCGAGGCTAACCCCATTGACCAGGGCTAACAGGGCGTTGGCTTCTAACTCTGGCTCTATGTTAGGTCGAATCAGTTTGGCTGACTGTAGAGCTTTCAACTCTTGAATAATCACCTGACGGAGCTGAGCAGCACTATGTTGATGCTCAGCCATCAGGGATTCTCGTCCAATGGCATACCCCAAAAAGGCCACCCAGACCTTGAGAATATCTTGCCGTTCAGTGTCTAGTGGCAAAAACGCAGATAGCATTTCTACCAGTCGATCGACTCCCCTAGCGTGCTCTGTTGCAGCCTGCATGGTTTTTTGCAGACGCTGAGTTACTTGATTAAGGGCAAACAGAATAAGCTCCTGCTTATCTCGAAAGTGGTGAGTAACAACTCCGGTGGTGCAACCCAGCTCTTGGGCGATCGCGCGCATACTGGTGCGATCTAACCCCTCTCGGACAATAACTCGCCAGGCGGCTTCAGAAACTTCAAGGCGGCGATCCTGTTGGGACATGAGCATTAAAGGGAACTATAGCAGAAGTCATTTGTCAGAAGTCAGTGCGGCTTGTTCCTACTAGGAGCCTCTAGAAAATAGAGGGGTATGAGTAGGGGACTTCGCGAGGAATAAAAACCTCAAAAGTCTAACTGTCTAACGGATGCGGGTGAAAACCCCGCCCTTCAGGAG
>NZ_JAAHHE010000292.1:0-7673 GCF_010692525.1 Moorena sp. SIO3B2 | reverse complement strand
AGTATAGTCCTGATTATAACTTAATTGAATTGGTTTGGCATTCAGCAAAAGAATATATTGCCAATCGAGTTTTCAAATCAATTGAAGAATTAGAATGTTTGTTAAATCATCTTTTAAATGAAGGAGGGTTAATTATAAAATGGGTACGAAAAATAAAAAACAAAGGCAATGCTGTTATCACAGTTTAAATGCGCAACAGCTTATGTGGATTACTAAAATTATATTAGTGGGATAGGTTCATTACAGCGAGTTTACGAATCAGCTCTGAGGTGCTTTTGAATAAAATAACCACCTCAAGCAGCGTGAGCCTTGGCCTTGGCCATAGGCCAAGCTTTCGGCAAAGCCGACGCTTCGCGAACGCGAATGGCTGACGGCTGAATGCTTACATATTTAGTTTATATTTTTTAGGTTAATTATTTATTATTAACAAAGCTTAATAACTATTATTTTTTCGTTGAAAGTTGTCATTTTTGTTAATGATCGCAAGCATCTCAAAGCTAGTGATAGAACTGCTTTGCAATTCCTGGAGATGTCTACAGGGTAATTCTAGATTTTTGGTATTATTGTTTACTTTTTGAATGTAAATTTTGATACAAATTTAGATGCGTTTACCTTGAATAACCCTCGACGTTTTTTTTTCGGTGCTTTCATAATGTTTTTCTATACTATTAAAAATATTCATAATATTTTTTGATAAGATAATCTTGTTATTTTTGGCTGGCTCTGTGATACCATGAAAAATGGATATAGCAATTCTCATATTCATGAGGACAAAGCTTATCATTTTCAGGCAAGAGGCAAAAGGCAAAAGCCAATATTTAAGGGGGTTGTACGGGGATAATCCTGAAATTGCGCTGTACATCATAATCACGATAAACGCTATAAATAAGCAAAGTGTATAAACTCCCCTTAACACTCTTCCTTACTTAAAAAGGTTAGTCCAGAGATGTGACAAGCACTTTTAACATCTCTTATAGATAGATAAATCAGGATAAATAGATGAGTAATTCAACAGAACTACCCATTTCTGATGTCGTGGTTCCCCAGACAGAAACAGAAAAGCAGCTTGCTGAAATATGGAAAGACGTTCTCAGTGTTGAGACAATCAGTATAGAAGATCGCTTTATGGATATCGGGGGGAACTCAATAAATTTGGTTGAAGTGGTTAATCAGGTAACAGAAAAGATGGGGGTTAGCATCAAAGCTCGGTGGTTTTTTGATAAGCACAAATCAACAATTGCTGAACTGAGTAAAGAAATTGATGCGGTCAGAGAGCAAACACATTAGCAGTTAACTTTATCGGTGAGTAAAAAAGTAGATGAAAACTAGGGCAAAAGCTGAACTCAGTTATTATCTTTCTGTGGAAGAAAAACAATTCTTTCGAGACAATGGCTATATTGGACCTTTTACTCTATTTCAACCTGAAGAGATCCTGGAGTTGTGGAACGAAATCAGGATGGATCTTTTGGACAGGGAAACGGCACCTTTCCCTAACAGTAAAATGAACTATGACCGTCATCTGGATATCCAGGCTTTGAGTGATATTATCTCTCACCCAAAAATTGCTCACCGTGTTAGCAGTCTTTTGGGCTCAAATGTACTATGTTGGAGAACGGCTTGGTTTCCCAAATATCCTGGTGATGAAGGAACAGACTGGCATCAAGCAGAAAGCTTCGTCGAGTTTGAGGGCAAGTCAAAGCTGGTTCCTACTGAGTCTCACGATGGACCTTGGGAACTGACTGCTTGGGTTGCATTTAGTGAAGCCACCCGAGAAAATGGCTGTATGAAAGTAATGCCCGGTACTCACAATACCTGGTACTTTGACGAGCATCGTAACATTGAGTTTGAGCCAGACAAGATCAACCAAAAACTCACTGGGGGTAAAAAGACTGGGGTCTATGGCTATGACTACTATAAACTGAAACTAGATCCTAACTGGGAGCCTGATGAATCCCAAGCGGTACACCTGGAAATGGAACCGGGTCAATTTATTCTGTTTACGTCTAGATGTATGCATGGCTCAGAACCAAATACCTCTGGCTCATCGATACGTTACGGCTGGTCAACACGCTTCGTTCCCACAGACGTGAGAGTATATCCAGATTGGGAATCTTTTCAGCACTTTGGAGAAGTATTTCCTTTAGAACGGTATGCAACTGTTCTGGTAGCAGGGGAAGATACTTACAAACACAACAAAATTAGACGACCTTTGGGACAGTAACCTGAGTAGATTTGTTGCAGAAGTATTTGACCACTTCAAGAGAAACAAGGGAGATAAGAATGAAAACTATCACTGCTGAACCCAGATACTATCTTTCTGTGGAAGAAAAACAATTCTTTCAGGAAAATGGCTATATTGGACCTTTTACTCTCTTCCCACCAGAAGAGATGCTTGAGTTATGGTATGGTATCAAGATGGATCTGTTGGACAAGGAAACGGCTCCTTTCCCAAACAACAAAATGAACTATGATCGCCATCTTGATATCAAGGCTCTCAATGATATCATCTCTCACCCAAAAGTTGTTGATCGTGTTAGTAGTATTTTGGGTCCAAATGTACTGTGCTGGCGAACAGAGTGGTTTCCCAAATATCCGGGTGATGAAGGTACAGACTGGCATCAAGCAGAAAGCTTCGTAGAATTTGAGGGAGAGTCGAAGCTGGTTCCTACTGAGTCTCACGATGGACCTTGGGAACTGACTGCTTGGGTAACCTTCAGTGAAGCCACTCGAAAAAATGGTTGTATGAAAGTCATGCCTGGTACTCACACTACCTGGTACTTTGACGAACATCGGAACATTAAGTTTGAGCCAGATAATATCAACCAAAAACTCACCAAAGGCCAAAAATCAGGTTTCTATGGCTATGACTACGATAAACTGAAACTCGATCCAAATTGGGAACCAGATGAATCCCAAGCGGTACACTTGGAGATGGAACCGGGTCAATTTTTCCTGTTTACCTCTCGCTGTATGCATGGTTCTGAACCAAATACCTCTGAATCATCGATACGTTACGGTTGGTCAACACGCTTTGTATCAACAGATGTGAGAGTATATCCAGATTGGGATTCTTTTGAGCACTTTGGGGAAAAGTTTATGCTGGATCGCTATTCAACTGTTCTAGTGGCTGGGGAAGATACTTACAAACACAACAAAGTGAGACAACCTCTGTAGAGAATTTGTCAAGTATTCTCGGCAAACCGGGTTTCCCATGAGGAGGACAAGGAAATATCAGTATTTCCTCAAAAGAACCCCGGTTTCTTGACTGGCTCTCTAAGAAAGGAACCTCCTAGCATACCTTCATGGCAACATATTAGTTATAAGCCAATGCAAACAGATGATTCATCCTGGTTAATTTTTGATGAAACCCCAAAATGTGAGGCATCCAAGATGCGTTTATTTTGCTTTCATTATGCAGGTGCAGGGGGTTCTATTTTCCAGGATTGGTCGAGAGCGCTCCCTGATGAAGTTGAGTTAGTCGCAATTCAGTTACCAGGCAGGGAAAAGCGTTGTTATGAACCGTTAATGTCCAATATTGAGGACATTAATCTTGTACTAGCTCAAGAGTTGTCGCCGTTTCTGTCCAAACCCTTTGCTTTTATGGGTCATAGCATGGGTGCATTGATTGCTTTCGACTTGATTAGGCTATTACGTCAACAAGAACTCGGACAACCCCAATTTCTAATGGTTTCAGGGTTTGATGCTCCCCAGCTAAGACCAAAAGAATCCTCAAATATGCACCAGTTGCCTGATGATGAATTTGCTCAAGCAATTCGCGATTATAACGGGATACCTCAAGTGATTGCTCAAAATGAGGAATTGTTTGAGTTGCTGCTTCCACGCCTCCGATCGGACATCAAACTGGGAGAAACTTATATTTATAAAGATGAAGAGCCACTGGACTGCCGGATCATTGCTTTATATAGTACAGAAGATTCATTTGTTAGTAAGAGCGGTATGTATAGTTGGCAAGAACAAACTAAGGGGGAGTTTGAACTATATACTTTCCCTGGAGACCATTTCTTCCTGCACAGTGCAGAAGAGTTAGTGCTTAACACTATCTGCACAGAATTACAGCGATATATTAAGGCTAATGATAATTGTTCGACGAAAGTAGCATTGCAAAAATCATAGCTTACTAACCATCATATAAAAGGATGAAATCACCATGGGTAAAAACATTGCTAATCTTGTGACAAGACATAGTAAAAAATCTCCTCATAAATGTGCAATAACAGATGGACAAACTGAATTATCCTATGGTGTCTGGGAGGCAGCTAGTAACCGCTTTGCACGAAAGTTAATCGAGATGGGTTGTCAAAAAGGCGATCGCGTAGTGGTACTAGCCAGTAAGCAGACTATACTCATGGTTGGTATACTGGGCATATTTAAGGCAGGCTGCATCCATGTGCCCCTAGATGGTAAGATGCCTGTCAATCGTCTTAATAAAATCATTACAGAAATTATTCCTAGTGTGATATTGACAGACCAAGAATTATTGCATTTGGTCAGCGAAAATGTTCCGCAGGAAGTGAAAATAGTTCTAATCGAGCAATTACACCCTCTAATCACCGACAGCACAGTAGAGGAAAAAGATAGATTGCCACAAATTGAAAGTGAAGATATTGCTTATTGCATTTATACATCGGGCTCAACTGGAGATCCTAAAGGAGTATTGATTAAGCATGGCAGTGTCATAGATTTTTTTGAGGGAACTCGAGAGTTTTATGATGTAGATGAAGATTCACGTTGTGTCAGTTTCTCACCTTTTCATTTTGATGCATCAGTAATAGATATACTATTTCCCCTTTACCAAGGAGCCTGGCTATATTTATATAGTGATGTTGTCTTACATGAGTTGCTGTTTGAGGTAATCAAAAATAACTCAGTAACTCATTTTGCTGCTTTCGGTTCAATGTTAGGCTTGATTGCGCAAACAAAAGAGTTCGACGATGTTATCCTTAAAGATCTCAAAACAATTCTAACTGGTGCAGATGTTCCCGATATCAAAGTGATCCAAAAATGGTTGGGAAAGGGTGAGAACATAAAAATTATCAATGGCTACGGACCGACTGAGGGAACTTGTGCTTGTGCAGCCTATATCATCCGCGATCGAGATCCAAATCGTCGCGAGCTATATCCTATTGGCAAACCGTTGAAAAATGCTAAGCTATATCTAGTAGATCAGCAGAATCAGGAGATCTACGATCCAGAAATACCAGGAGAACTCTTGATCGGTGGCACTCAGGTCATGGCGGGCTATTGGAACCGGGAGCAGCAAAGTAAAGAAAGACTTGTTGAATTCAAGGGGACAACTTGCTACAAAACAGGCGATATTTGTAAGTACCTAGCAGATGGTAACCTCTTCTTCGTCGGACGGAATGATAATGAAGTAAATGTTGGTGGGTATAGAGTTCACCTCAACGGAATAAAGCAAGTCATTAATAGATTCCATTGGGTGGAAAATTCAGAGGTAGTGACGCTAGAATCTAAGTATGGAGAAAAAATGTTGGCTGCGGCTCTGATGTTGGCAAATGAGACATCAAAAGATAGTGCATTGAAACAAATAAAAGAGCATTTAAACCAAGAATTACCACAGTATATGGTGCCGAGGCAGATTGTCGTTATGGAAAAATTTCCTCAGCTATCCTCTGGAAAAACCGATCGAAAAACACTATCGTCTATCTTAGAGAGGGATTTGCTGGCAAGTAAAGTGCATTAATATATTTATGATCATCGAGGTAGAATTGTAATTGATTGCTGAAAAGTGGCACTAAACGCATGAAGGATAATCCTATGGGTATACATCAAAAAAACTATGATGAGGTAAATCATAAACTTTCCACCAGCTTTGGTGGTTCATTACATATCCCATCAAATTCTCCAACACTTCTATGCGATCTGTTACCGCGAGCAGCTTTAACGAATAAAGGAATTACATATATTCAGGCGGATGGCTCAGAACAATACCAATCCTATCAAGACTTACTATTAGATGCCAAAAGGATATTGGCAGGGTTAAGACAATGGGGTCTTAAACCACAAGATAAGGTGATATTGCAATTGGAAGAAGGACATGATTTTATTCCAGCCTTTTGGGGTTGTCTATTAGGTGGATTTATTCCTGTACCTCTATCTATCGCCCCTACTTACCAGCAATTAAATAATGTAACTAAAAAGTTACACAATGCATGGCAGATGCTAGAGCATCCGCTGATATTAACCAACCGAGAGCTTGCTCCTGAGATTCGGTCTCTATCAACTCATCTAAATTTGAGGGATTTTCAGACAGGTGTCATTGAAGATCTAAGGAAGCAAGATCCAACTCAAGAAATTTACCGAGGGCAACCAGATGAATTGGCTTTGCTTTTGTTAACCTCTGGCAGTACTGGACTCCCAAAAGGAGTCATGTTGAGCCATAGAAATATTTTGAGTGAGTCTGCAGGCACGATCCAGATGAATCACTTCGATTCTGAGGCGGTAACCTTGAATTGGATGCCCCTAGATCACGTGGGGGGGATTATTATGCTGAACGTTATGGCCGTAGAACTAGGCTGCCAACAAGTTCATGCACCAACTAAATATATTTTGCAAAACCCACTCCATTGGTTAGCTTTGATTGAACGACATCAAGCAACAATCTCTTGGGGACCAAACTTTGCATATTCCCTCATTAATGACTTGGTTCAAGATGCTGAAGCAGGGTCATGGGATTTGTCATCGATCAGTTTCTTAGTGAATGGAGGAGAACAAATTTCGCCTAAAGTCGCTCGTAGATTTTTGAAATTAATGAAGCGACAAGGATTAGCAGAAACGGTATTACGTCCAGCTTTTGGCATGTCAGAAACCTCTGGAGGCATTACTTGGTCCGATCAATTTTCACTCAGTAATACTTCAGATGACATGCCCTTTGTTGGTTTGGGTCTTCCTATTCCTGGTGCTTGTCTGCGAATTGTTAATGATGATAATGAAATTGTTCATGAAGGTGCGATCGGTAAGCTCCAAGTTAAAGGGGCATCAGTCACTAGTGGTTACTATCAAAACCCTGAGATAAATCAAGCTGCATTTACTGCGGATGGCTGGTTTAGGACGGGGGATTTAGGCTATCTAGAGAATGGATATCTTGTTTTAACAGGGCGAGATAAGGACGTAATTTTGATCAATGGAGTTAATTACCCTGCCCATGAAATTGAAGCAGTAGTGGAAGAAGTGGATGGAGTTGAAATTTCCTTCACAGCTGCCTGCGCTATACAAGGTAAAACGAATTCGTCTTCATCAGATCAACTTGCGATTTTCTTTAGTGCGGTTGAAGCAAATATTGAGACCAATCCAGAAGTTCTCAAAGGACTAATAAAAAAAATTAGAGGTGCTGTCGTTCAAAATATAGGAATTAATCCCGATTATCTCCTACCGGTTGGTAAGGAATCTATTCCTAAAACAGCAATTGGAAAAATTCAACGTCAAAAGTTAAAGCAGCAATTTGAAGCAGGAGAATTTGATCCTTTAATCGAGACAGTAGGACAGTCTCTAAGAATTATGGGATATCAGGAAACAGCCTTAGCCTTACCTCAAACTGAGGTAGAACAGGTAATTGTCAATATTTGGCAAGATGTCCTCGGTTTAGATAAAATTGGCTTGCAAGAGAACTTCTTTGAATTAGGTGGTCATTCCCT
>NZ_JAAHHE010000291.1:0-7683 GCF_010692525.1 Moorena sp. SIO3B2 | reverse complement strand
AGGGGGAATTTGGTCAGTATGCTGGGCTGATTTAATGATTCGTAATAACTTCAATAACTGTGCAACTGATTCACTAAGTACTGATAACTTGTATGTATTTTTGTTACGGAGAAGAATTAAGGGGCAGTTTGCATTCTAAAGTTGATACTTGGGTTAGCCAAATTGCTGATTGACCTCAACCATTTGGCTGATGATTTGGCCACCTGCGTGCTAAGAGTGGGGAAATGCGATGATTCATGACCTGGATAAAACTTTGGAGGAATTGCTCAAGGGCGAACTCCCTCCTGACCTAATCTCGTCAGTTACGATTAGCTTTGCCACACCTGACAAGGATTTTAGTGTTAAGCCAGCGATTAATCTCTTTCTTTACGATGTGCGTGAGAATCTGGAGTTACGTAACACCACCTGGTCAACAGAACGCAGTAACGGTAGGGCGACCAAAAGGCGTAATCCAGTGCGAGTGGATTGCTCTTACCTAATCACTGCTTGGTCTGCTCTTACAACAGGTGATGGTCAAAAACCAGAGCAAGAAGAGCACCAATGGCTGGGGGAGGTAATGAAAGTGCTACTGCGTCATCGTATAATTCCAGCCGCTGTATTACAGGGAAGCCTCAAGGGGATGGAACCTCCGATCAGGACAGTTAGTCTGAGTCAGAGCAACCTACAAAGTTTGGGGGAATTCTGGCAAGCAATGGGAGGAAAGCCCAGACCAGCATTGAACTACACCCTGACTATGGCTGTGGAAGTCGATGATCCGGTTGACGCAGGAACTTTGGTAACCGATATGAGGACAAATATGAGGATTAAGTAACTGGACTTACGAAGTTTAGTTGGTTTTGCCCCCCTAACCCCCCAAACTTGGGGTACTACTCTCAAAGTCCCCCGCCCCCCTAACCTCATAAGGGTAGGTTTTTTACAAAGACCTCAGGTGTGGGGTGTGGGGTGTGGGGTGTGGGGTGTGGGGGATAAGAAAGCGATGCAGCGCCGCCAAAGGGGGTTTCCCCCATGAGCGACTGCATCAAGACAATGTACTTAATTTGTCGTTAAAAATCATCATTTATTCGTTGTTTTCCTTTTACTCTGATCAGGTTAAGTCCCATGTTTGACCCTAATGTAAAAAACCTACCCCTGTGAGGGACCCACGGGGGCGATGTTTAAATCCTGTAGTTGACTAAGGGAGTATTGCTCGTGTCAAATAAGATCAGGTTGGAAGCAATCCGCCATCAGGTCGCCATCGCTGGGCAGGTGAAAGATGACCAAACTCAGCAGGTGATTCCGGGAGCAGTGGTCGAGATTGCCGATATGCCCGACAGCTTCAAAAGCAAGTTAGATCTGCTAGCTGGGCTTTACGGAGATGACTGGGAAAAGAGGGTCGAGAGACCTGACCGCACTCGTACCAGAGTTGACGGCTATTTTTACTAGGAATCCGAACACTGAAAGCCCCGTCACAAAGCGAGCGGGGATGAAAGTGAACAGCGACTAATGTCGCCATGAAATAAATTCCTAGAAGACTCCGGAATCATCATCGAAAGTAATTTAGAATCGAAAGTAATTTAGAATAAAGTAGGTACAGGTTGAGAAACCGAGGCTGAGCCGGGAGAGAGACCCGTAACTTATTGACCTTAAAACAGTAATGCCTAGAGGGTAGGGAAGGTCCTCTTTAAAAACCCAATCATCAATTAACAGTTGGTGTGTGAACCCAGAAAAATCACTATGCACGAAAAAACGGTACGGTGGGGCACACCGGAACCAAGTGAAAAGGAAGGGAAACGGACTTTTTAAGGCACTTCCAATTAAGTAGCTAAACGCCTAGGGAGAATCGCCCTCTGGGTCTGTCGTGAATTAACTAGGAACTTGGTCTTGACGGGTTTTTGGTTTAAGTATTGTCTAATTTTTGACGGCGTCAAAGATTAGAACACGGCGGTTTAAGGCGGCTCGTTGATCTAGGAATCCCCGCGCCTTGTGGCCTACGGCCTCCGCTAAGCGAACAGGTCGGGGAGTGTCAATTCCAGGATCTCCCTGATGGGCCATATACCTTGACGGCTTCCTTGCCAGGTACGGGTACTCGCTATAGTGCTGACCCAACCATCAAAACTATACCGCCTGGTTCTAATACGGAATCCGATCAGACCGAGGTTCAGGTATCATCAGATCCAGAAACTGGTGCAATCGCGATACCTACTGTTAATTTCTATTTCCAACCAACTGCTCTGTTGGGTAAGGTCACCAACTCAGACGATGAAGCTGTGGTTATGGCCAAAGTTGAAATTGAGGGGACTTTTACTGACAACGATGGCAACTATCTCCTGAGTAGTCTGGAAGCATCTAGGGATAAATCAAGTCCTCGCCAGGTTATAGTTAACGTTGTTGCCCAAGGCTACCAGCAAGAAACCTCTCAACTTGTAGACTTGAACCAAGGGCAAGTGACCACGCACAATTTCTCTCTTATCAGAGTAAATGAAGTAGAAATAGTAAATGAAGTAAAAAGTATTTGGGGAGCTCAATACAATAGTTAGAGAACGTTGCTGAGATCGAGGCAAAGAGTTGGATTTATTCAAGGAGTTAAAGAGAATGCCAACCTAATTTATCCCTAGGTGTCTAGGTTGAGGAAGTCCCCTCTGGTTCTGCTCCAAACTTATAGACTTGAACCAAGGGCAAGTGGCCACTAAATATTTTTTTCTCATCAGAGAAAATAGGGTAGGAAGCATCTAGTTATAGCACTACGCATTAAAGTTAGGACATTGATACAAGCAGCAAAAGCTGTTCTAGTAAACTATTGCCTATTGCCTATTGCCTATTGCCTATTGCCTTGCGCGTAGCGCTATATCTCAACCGAAGAGTTAGATAATTTTGCTGAAATCGAGGCTTTGATTTGATTTGATTTATTCAAGGAGTTAAAGAGAATGCCAACCTATTTATCACCAGGAGTATACGTTGAGGAAGTATCCTCTGGTTCTGCTCCAATTGCTGGGGTAGGAACTAGTACCGCCGGTTTTATTGGTGCCTTTCCAAACTCGATTACAATTCCAGAACCAAACCCTAACTATGACCCAAGCCAAGACATTGATGAAACCCAAAATCCGGCTCATATTACAACCAATTTTTCACCGGAAAAAGTCGGTGAAGTCAAACTATGTACTAACTTTAGCGAGTTCAAGAAGTTCTTTGGAGACTTCTCAACCGATCCAGGTCAACGTCAGCTAGCTCACGCCGTCTATGGATTCTTTAACAACGGTGGTACTCGCTGCTATGTGGTGCGGGCAGCAGCAGAGAGTGAGATTACGGCTGACTTCCTAGAAAATACATTTGAGCCTATTGACGAAATTGCGATCGTTGCTGCCCCTGGCATTACCGACAGCAGTGTTGTCGATGCCATCATCACTCACTGTCAACAGAAGACCCAGGATCGCTTCGCAATCTTGGATAGTCAGGAAAATTTGGATGATACTTGGAAAACACTGCAACCAGGGGATGGCAATGTACCTAGCAAATCTGATTATGCCGCTTTTTACTTCCCCTGGATTCAAGTCTTCGATCCAGCCACCAACACACAGAACCCCAAAGGGGATGGTGGGATCTATGTAGCGCCCAGTGGTCATCTCGCCGGTCTCTATGCCCGTGTCGATACACAACGAGGAGTCCACAAAGCCCCAGCAAATGAAACAATATTAGGAGCATTGGGTCTGAAGTACAACATCAGCAAAGCCCAGCAGGATGGACTCAACCCCCAAGGCATCAATTGCATCCGTAATCTCAATGGCAATATTCGAGTCTGGGGAGCACGCACCATCGGTGGTGATGCTAATGGAGAATTTAAGTACATCAACGTCCGCCGCCTGTTTAACTATCTGCGGGAATCTATTGACGAAGGTAATCAGTGGATGGTATTTGAACCGAATAATCCGGAACTTTGGGCGAAGATTACCCGCAATGTTAATGCTTTCCTGACCAATGTCTGGAGTACAGGGGCATTATTCGGTAATACACCAGAGGAAGCCTTTTACGTCAAGTGTGATGAAGAGACCAATCCACCAGAAGTCAGAGATTTGGGTCAAGTAGTAACAGAAATTGGAGTAGCAGTGACCAAGCCAGCGGAATTTGTTATTTTCCGCATCAGTCAATGGTCAGGTAGTCAGTAGGGGCGCACCGCTGTGCGCCCGTACCAGAAGCGTACGCATTTTGCTCAGATCCAGCCTTTGATTAAACTGTTTCAAGGAGTTTAGAAAATGCCAACCTATTTATCACCAGGAGTATACGTTGAGGAAGTAGCCTCTGGTTCTGCTCCCATTGCTGGCGTAGGAACTAGTACTGCCGGTTTTGTGGGTACAATAGCAGACTCAATTGACATTCCAGAACCTAACCCAAACTATGACCCAAGCCAACCCACCGATGAAACTACCAATCCAACTTATATTACAACCCCTTTTGCCCCTGTAACAGCTGGTGAAGTCAAACTATGTACTAACTTTAGCGAGTTCAAGAAATTCTTTGGCAACTTCTCATTAGGTTCATATCACCGTTATCTAGCTCAAGCTGTCTATGGATTTTTTAACAACGGTGGTACTCGCTGCTACGTGGTGCGGGTTGCAGAGAGACATCACATTACGGCTGAGTTTCTAGAAGAAAAATTTGGAGCTATTGACGAAATTGCTATGGTTGCCGTTCCTGGTATTGCCAACCCCAAGATTAACAATGCCATGATCACTCACTGTCAGAATACTCAGGACCGCTTTGCTATATTAGATAGTCCAAGAGATTGGGATGATGATACCTGGAAGACGATGCAACCAGGGGATGACAATGTCCCGGGCAGAACCGACTATGCTGCTTTTTATTTCCCCTGGATTAAAGCCTTTGATCCACCCTATAAGATAAAAAACCCGAGCACTGATGGTTTGGTCAATGTGCCCCCCAGTGGTCATCTCGCTGGTATTTATGCTCGCGTCGATCAACAACGAGGAGTTCACAAAGCCCCAGCTAATGAAACTATACGAGGAGCATTGGGTCTACAGTACAACATCACCAAAGCCCAGCAGGAGCAACTTAACAAACACGGCATCAACTGCATCCGTAATCTCAACGGTAATATTAGAGTCTGGGGGGCACGCACCCTCGGTGGTGATTTCAATGGAGAGTTTAAGTACATCAACGTCCGTCGTCTATTCAATTATCTGCGGGAATCTATTGACGAAGGTACTCAGTGGATCGTATTTGAACCCAATAATCCTGAACTTTGGGCGCAGATTACCCGCAATGTTAATGCTTTCCTGACCAATGTCTGGAGTACGGGGGCATTATTTGGCAATACACCTGAGGAAGCCTTTTACGTCAAGTGTGATGAAGAGACCAATCCCCCAGAAGTCAGAGATTTAGGTCAGGTAGTAACAGAAATTGGTGTGGCAGTGACCAAGCCAGCGGAATTTGTGGTCTTCCGCCTTAGCCAGTGGGCAAGTCCTAGTGGGAGCTAGGGAAGTAGGGAGTAGGGAGTAGGGAGTAGGGTTTTTTCCCTGAGAATTTTACCACAGCCCGCACCCGGACCCGACCCCAAAGCCGACACCCCAAAGCCTTAGGCTACACCCCAAATCCATAGGAACAAGGAAGATCAAAGTATGGTATATTCTCAGCAACTGACACCGGGTGTCTATCGAGAGGAGATATTCCCTAAACCAGGACCTGGACTCCTCACAGGTGTACCCGCATTCCTAGGATTTGCCGAGACTGGACCAATTAACTCCCCCCAGGAAATTACCCTCTGGTCTCAATTTACAGAAACCTTTGGTCAGCCTCTAGCTGAGGGTTACCTGGGTTACGCTGTACGTGGCTTCTTTGAAAATGGTGGCAGCTTGTGCTTAGTTGTGCGGCTAGAAGACACAGTTTCGATCACAGAAGCACTGGGAGGAGCGGCAGATGATAGTGGAGGACTAGGAGCGATCGCATCCTTGACTAAAATTGACTTGGTCTGTGTGCCGGATCTAATGGCAGGAAACCGTAACCACGATGACGTGTTGAGGATGCAGAATGCTATCTTAGAACACTGTGATCGGCAAGGCGATCGCTTTGCCATCTTAGACTCGCTCCCTCCAGTAGCAGTACAAGTGACTCAGTCTATAGAGAGGGTAACAGAGCAAAGGTCGAAACTGCAGGGGAAAAGCGGTGCTTTGTATTATCCCTGGATTAAAGCTGAAAACGGTCCCGACTGGATGCCCCCCTGTGGTCACATTGCTGGAGTTTACGCCCGTAGCGACCAACAATTTGGCGTTCACAAAGCACCGGCAAATGAGACTATCGAAGCCATAGTCGATGTAGAGTTCAGTCTGACCAATCGCGAGCAGGACATTCTCAATCCCCTTGGGGTTAATTGCCTGCGGGCTTTTCCCGGACGAGGTATTCGAGTGTGGGGAGCACGTACTCTCAGTGAGGATGCAAATTGGACTTATGTCAACGTACAACGGTTATTTCTGACAGTGGGCAGATGGCTAGAACTGAACCTGATAGATATAGCTTTTGAGCCAAACGATCTGAGATTATGGGTCCAGATTGAACGAGAGTTAACCGCCTATTTTGAAGACTTACTCGAACAAGGTGCTCTCAAAGGAACAACAGAACAGACAGCTTTTTACATTAAATGTGATGCTGAAACGAACCCACCAGAAGTAAGAGAAGCAGGGATGGTGGTCACAGAAATTGGTTTAGCACCTGCTATTCCTAGTGAATTGATCACTGTGCGTATTATTCTCGGTGCTAGTGGTGTGAAAGTAGCAGCATAGGTCTGGGTTAGCAAGGCAATAGGCAATAGGCAACAGGCAATAGGCAATAGGCAATAGGCAATAGGCAATTGGCAATAGGCAATTGGCATGCTAGCAACAGTCAACAGCAATTATTAGGATATTAGGAGGTTTTTGACGATGGTATTTTCTCGAAAAGATCCATACAGAGGTTACAACTTCAAAGTAGAAATCGATGGTATCACCCGCGCCGGTTTCAGAAGCTGCTCAGGGATAGACACCACTCAGGAAATTAGCACCTATCGAGAGGGTACCGATAGAATGCTGAATATGCGCCAAATCCCTGGTATGCTCACCCTCTCTCAAGTTACTCTCAGTCGCGGCATTACTGATGACAGGGAATTATGGGACTGGCGAACCAAGGTAGCAACCGCCAAAGACCCCTCCGAGTATCGCAAAAATATGTCTATCGTCCTCTGGGATGATGCCGGAAATGAAAAAGTGCGCTGGAACCTGATCAACTGTTGGCCAGTTAAGTGGACAGGTCCAAGCCTTGATGCTACTTCCAATGAATTAGCCATTGAAACCCTCGAAATTGTCCACGAAGGGGTCACCGTAGAAAACGGTAAATGGACGTAGGGTGTAGGGTGTAGGGTGTAGGGTGTAGGGTGTAGGGAGTAGGGAGTAGGGAGTAGGGAGTGTCAATTAGGTTTCGTTAGATTCCGCGCTTTGCTGCAAGCAACCTACACCTGTTACCAACTGCCAATTCCCGATTCCCAATTCCCAATTCCCGATTCCCAATTCTAAATTCGCGCATTCTAAATTCCCGATTCCCGATTCCCGACTCCCGATTCCCGATTCCCAATTCCCGATTCCCAATTCTAAATTCTAAATTCTCAATTCTAAATTCCCCACAAGATAATGCAGACAGAGTTTCCTTTTACCCTACCCCAGGGCT
>NZ_JAAHHE010000290.1:0-7729 GCF_010692525.1 Moorena sp. SIO3B2 | reverse complement strand
AACCTCCAACCTCCAACCTCCAACCTTCAACCTGCAACCTCCAACCTTCAACCTCCAACCTCCAACCTCCAACCTCCAACCTCCAACCCCCAACCGTCAACCTTCAACCTTCAACCAAATAACCTTGGCCAAAAGGCCACGCGATCGCGTTCAACCGCTAAAAGCTTTGCCATTGTTGTAAGATGGAGAAAGTAAAGAATTGTTAAAATCAACGAACCATTAAATTCATGGCTATATTTCGTCAGTACATTGCTCCCCTACTGGCATTACTAGGCTTCTTAATTGCCCTATTGGCAGTCAGTTCTCGGATCTTTTTACCGAACGATATGCTAGCCCCTGCACCGATTGAAGAGTTTGACGCTGCCAGCATTCAAGCACCAGTATCGGCTCAGTTGGTTGTTAACCAAAATTCTGGGAACACTGGTGAGTAAGCCATTGTTAGCACGGTACCAGCTACGCCTGGGAACGGTACGAGAACGGGCAATTTTGGTGAAGTTCATGGAATTAACTTACCAAGAGCTTTTCCCAGAACAAAATGATTTTTCTCACCTGGCGAGGACTGTTAAACAGTACTTTTCCAGAGAAACCCCGCTGTGGTGGGTTACAGTAGCGGATGGGAACGTTTCTAGGAAAGGCTCTATCGTAACTCATCCCTTGCCAGTTGGTTGTCTGTGGATGGGAAATGGGGTTGATCAGGTAAATGGCGATCGCTATACCTATATTTTTTTACTGTACGTCATGCCAGCACACCGCCGTCAAGGCATTGGTTCAGCACTGATGCAGCAGGCTGAAGCTAGGGCAAGGGCAAGAGGCGATCGCCAAATTGGACTACAGGTGTTTCAATCGAATCAAGTCGCTTTGAACCTTTACCACGGACTGGGTTTTAGAACCCAATCTCTGTGGATGGTTAAACCATTGCACAGACAATACTAATTAAGAAACTGGTAGAATCAGGCAAGATAAGGTAGGTTATCAGGCATGTATGAAGATGATGATCTAAGTTTACTGGATAATACGGCTTTACTAGAAAGCCCTTTAGATGACATAGAGCCGATTGAAGATGAGTTAGAAGCTCCCAAACCTGATCCAGAGGAAATGCTGGCTCTGTTAACGGCACCGGAAAGCCAGCAACGGATGCTAGCAGCTCGTGCTTTTTGTGAGTTGCAAGATGAGCGGGCAATTCCCGATCTGATTAACCTGTTAAATGATGTTTGTCCCTTAGTGCGGGTAAGTGCTGCCTATGGTCTAGGGCGCAATCCCAGTCCCACGGCAGTAAAGCCCTTGATTGACCAACTTAACCAAGATTGGAACGGTTATGTCCGTAAAGGGGTTGTCTGGGCATTGGGGAACTGTCGCGATCGCCGTGCTTTAGCGTCTCTAATTGATTCCCTAAAAACGGATATTCCTGCAGTGCGTTTGTGGGCAGCTAGTGCTCTGGCGCAAATGGCAGAGTTAGATTATGAAGAAGTAATCGCATCGATTCCGCCCTTAATTACTGCTTTAAGGAAAGACCCAGTAGCAGCAGTGCGCAGTAATTGTGCTTGGTCTATCGGGCAACTGTGTCGGGAATTGCCCTCCAATGCGGTTTACGCTGGTGCTATTGATGCCTTAATTGAAGCATTTGCTGATGATCAAGACCTAGGGGTACAAGAAGACGCCAAAGCTGCCCTCTTGAAAGTGGGAGACCCCCGTGGACTTCAGATGATTGAAATGATCGAGATGGAAGGGTTTTTGTAATTGGGTTTGTTATTGCGTTGGGCACTTCCCACACTTCCTACACTTCCCACACTTCCCACACTTCCCACACTTCCCACACTCCCGCCTCTCCCCACACTCTTCTCCCTATTCCCTTATGCTTGTAGCCCCTCTTGCGCTACACTAGCCACCTGCTCAACACTGTCATTAGCTAATGTTTCTAGGACTGCCCTAGCCTCTTCTCCTCCCAGATTAACTAGTGCTTGTACTAACCGGTAACGAATTTGCCAATCGGAATTAGTGGCAAAGGGAATCAACAGAGGCACAGCCCGGGGATCTCCCAATTCTCCTAAGGAACTAATGGCGGCGGTTTGGATTAAACTGATATCGGATTTGAGAGCGTCTTCTAAAAGTTGAAATGAACGGGGTTCACCTAGTTCCCCTAAGGCAGCTATAATACTAAATTTAATGATCCACTCAGTGGTTTGGTGATAGGTTTGCTCTAAATCATCATAGGCTTCGGTGAGCTTCAAGGCACTCAAGGAATCCGCTGCTGCTGCCTGAACATCTGGTTCTGGATCATTCAAAAGGCGATCGCGTAATAGGGTCAAAGATACGGTTAAATCTTGATCACCCAAGGTATCGAGCTGGCTGACTGCCCCATATCGAATCCGAACATTGTTATCGTTAACCAAGGGTTGAATTAGCTCAAACGCCACCGATGGTTCCAGCTGGCGTAGTTGGTTTAATCCACTAATGCGCTGGCCAAAATCCGTTGAATTCAGCAGCTCTTGGACAGATTCACGAGTAACGGTCATGGGTAATTGCTCAATATCTAGCCAAAACTCAACTTACCATGTTATTTGTTCAGCGTGAACACTATTTGAGATAGAACAGTTCCCTTAATTCTTTAACTCAGCTGCCATAGCGCGGACAATATCCCCAGAGCTCAGAATTCCAATCACTTGCTCCGCTTCATCTGTTACTGGTAAATGGTGGATTGATTTTTCCTGCATCAACTTAGCCGCTTTCCGTAAGGGTTGATCCGGTTTGATGCTCATGGGATGACCAGTCATTACTTCCCCAGCGGTTTGTCCAAGTGCTTTATGGAGTTCTTGGTCATAACGGGCAGGATTTTCTAAGTAAATCACGCTGTCGAGAAACATGATATAGACTGGCGGTTCTACTCCTGTCTCCTGCCACAGCAAGTCAGTTTCTGAAATCACTCCCACCAATTTGCCTGCTTCGTTAACCACTGGCAAGCCACTGATGCTTTGTTCAGCAATAATTTTGATCACTTCCTTAATCGGTGTTTCGGGCTGCACCACGATCGGGTCACGGGTCATGACTTCAGCAACGGTTTTAGCCATAGTTGGGTTTTTAAGGGTTTTGAATGGTTTAGCTGGTGATAACTCTATTCTCCCACTGCCTTAGTCTAGAAGGTGACAGAAGTCTGAAAACTTTATGGTTGATTAAGCTTTGACAAGCCTTGCCCAGCTACCCTTAGGGTTTTCCTTACTATATATAGCAGTTCTCAATTCGGTGGGGCTTTCAAGCTGTAGATGCAAGTGACCCACACAGCCCCCAAACCATCAGCAACCTCCCTTTGAGAAGGTACCCGAAAGGGTACTGTCAAGCCAGGCAATTATCTAACATTCTATAAATGTAGAGCGTTTCTCATACTTAAGAGGTACCTTCAATGGTCTTACCCCTATCCCTACTCCCTACTCCCTACTCCCATTAACCCAGGAGGAGGTACCTGACCAATGTTTGCGATCGCTATCACTACATTAGGGGACTTTACAAATCAGATGTAAAACTAGGATGGATAAAGAAAAGGAACAGTAAACCGGTTACAAGTAACACTAGTAAAGAGCTCCGAATAGTTTTTAATGCTCTGAAAAATCAGCAATATTGTTCATGACCTATTTGTAAATGCTAAATATCCGCCGCTATCTGATTTGGGGGTGTTGAGCTGGTATAATTCACTATGAATACTGCTTTTAGAGTTCCCCGCCAAGAAGATGATTCTCTACTCTTCGGGAATGCCTCCGGCCAAGGTTAATCCACGATTATCCTCACTAACCTGATATTTTATCTGCTGAGATTGTTATCAGAAAAATAAAGTTGTTACATTGTTATGTGGTAGATGATATAGCTATCACTTTAATTAATGAGAGATTTAACTGGTTCTCAACGCAGGCAATTACGCGAAGCCATTATCAGTGCTTATCCCACCAAAGATGACTTAGCGATGATGGTTGATGATGAGTTAGAAGAAAAATTAAATGCCATAGCTGGGGGAGAGAACCTTACTCACCTTGTTTTTAGTTTGATTAAATGGGCTGAGTCAAGAGGTAAATTAGAACCCTTAATTATCGCAGCCTATGGGACTAATCCAGGTAATCCAGAATTAAAAGAGTTTTATCAAACCATTTTTCAGCAGAGGTTTAGGATTCATCTCCCCCCAGTAAATACTATCAGGGATATTGGCCCGGCTATTGAGTGGCTTGGAGCAACGGAAGAGTTACAACTCCAAGGTTTCTGGCAACCGGAACCAGATTTTTGGGATGTTGGCTACCTGAAACGAGCGATAGCACAAGCAAGCTCTGTATGTCGGATTGAAATTAACCCACAGGGCATTGAAGGGACTGGTGTTTTGATTGCCAACAGGCTAGTTTTGACTAATTACCATGTTCTGAATCCAGATGAAAACGCGGATATCCACATCAATGCTCTCAATGCTGTCTTGCGTTTTGGCTGTTTTAGCTCTGATTTGGGAAATGAAACCGAGGGACAGGTCGTTAAATTAGACAGACAGCAACCGATTTTACATTCCAGTCCTACCAACAAACTAGATTACGTTTTGCTACAAGTGGCAGAAACTAGTCCTCCATCCAATGATAGTAAACCTGCTCGTTGGGAGCCTAATCATCTTCCTGTTAAAGGGATGGGAATTAATCTTTTTCAGCATCCCGAAGGTGCATCAATGAAACTCTCTATCACTCGTGATGGGATCACCGGAGTTTATCCCGAGAGGGGACTAGTTCAATATGTCAACAAAACTGCCTTGGGGTCTAGTGGTGCCCCATGTTTTGATGAAGATGGTACCCTAGTAGCTTTGCATCACGCTCAGCGAGCTAGATCGTTTGGTACTATCCGGGAAGGAATTTTATTTAGTTGCATCTATCAGGAAATTCAATCCTATCTCTAGTAAGGAGAATTAATACTTGACATGGGTCGTCGAATTATTACCACCCAATTTGAAGCTAAGAGCAGGGCAAAGATTGATGGCTATTTTGATCGGCTGATCAAATATATTCCCTCGGAAATTCTTGGGGCTTGGATAGCTATCAAAGGAGTGCTAACAAGTGCTAATGATGTTCCGATTAATCTAATATGGGTAGTATTTATATTCTTGGTATTTGTAACTCCTTTTTGGATATTAAAGTTAACATCAGAGTCCAATAAGCCACCAGCTGTTACCCAAATAGTAGTTTCCACTGGAGCATTTGTCGTTTGGGTATTTGCTCTGGGAGAGCCATTTTCATCCTTGGGATTTTACCGTCCAGTCTATGGTTCGCTATTGCTGATTCTCTATAATATCATTATCCCTTTGTTTAATCCTTCTGAATTAAATTCTTGAATGATTTATAAATTTATGCATGAATGTCTGAGTTATCTGGTCCTGAACGCCGGGAAATACGAGAAGCTTTAATGAGCGCTGTTATAAACCAAGATGAGTGGGAAATAATTTTGTATGATTATGATTTCAATCATAGCTATTTAGATATAATTAAAAATAAAAAATTATACACAAACATTCTTCAAGATTTAATTACTAAAGCAGAGAGTAGAGGGGAATTAAAGAAACTAATTGATAATGTATACAATTATAATTCTGGAAATGAAAACTTACAAATTATTTATCGACAATATGTTCAGAGTCCTACAGATGAGCCAGAAAATGGTAGTACTCCCCCTAATCATGAACAAAAACCTATAGAACCACAAGACCCACCTGACCAATTAACTCAACAACTAAACCCAGAAAAATATAAATTATTAAACTATCTTCTTGAAAATCAAAGATGGGTAGAAGCTAATGAAGAAACATTTGCTATTATGAATCAAGTTCCTGGTACTTCAAAATACTCTTGGAAGGCAAGCGATATTCAAAACTGTCCCTGTGATGTCTTATGTCACATCGATAAACTCTGGCAACAATACAGCAATAACTGTTTTGGTTTTACTGTCCAGAAAAAGATTTGGGAAGAAAAATGCACTAATTTAAATGATCCTGAAAAAGAGTTTGGTCGCCATGTAGGCTGGTATGACAACTGGAGGAAGCAATGGCTATCCCGTTCAAAGCAAATGTTTACAGACAATCTTGAAAAAAACCTTGATGATCAAGAAAAATATCAAGGAATTATTCCAACATTGACTTTAAAGAATACCAGTCTGGAAGTTAATGCTCGTCTTATCCCTCACCTTGTCGAAAAACTTGAATCCTGTAACTGTGATTGATGTGATTGCATCAATATAATTCACAATACTTGACGATTGCCATAGTTAATACTGTTGATAACTTTGAGGAGTTAGCGAATGAATAAAATTTTTTTAGGACGAGATGAACAACAGGAACGTTTCCGAAATGTCTTAAACTCTTTGGTTGCTCCAGCCTCCACGTCGGAAGAAGATCCAAAAATTTTTCTACTTCATGGTTTTGGTGGTATCGGTAAAACGACCCTGTTGCAACGATTGTATCACATCAGTCGAGAGGGAGACTTTCAAAATTGCTTTAATACTTTATTCATGGATTGGGAGAAAGAACGAGAACACTATATTGCTCTTCAAGTAGACCATGATGCTATTAAGCCAGCTACTATGCTGGAGGCTATTTATCAGAAATTCCTTCAGCAGGAAGAATGGAAAGACTACTTTCAAGAGTACAGTGAAACTCACAGTCTCTTGAAAACAGCTATAGAAAAAATTAAACAAGTGGAGGAAGAACAGGAAAGAACGAACCAAGCAGTGCGACTTGATTTGACAAAAGACGAATTGGATGTTTACAGAAATTCAGACGAAAGGTTAGCCGAGGCTTTGGGGGCAGGGATTGCGGAAATAGCTGATAAAAAGCCATTGCTAATTTTTTTTGACACTTACGAACTGGTTGATCGAATCGAGTGTGATTCTGTTTTGCGCAAGGTGATGAAACATGGTGGCGGTCAGGTTGTGTGGGTAATTGCTGGACGGTCAAATTTAGCAGATAATATCTGGAGAAACGAAGCAGCCAAAGAAGCCCTAACTACAGCCTTGGCAGATAACGATCCCGATATTGTGGCAGTAGCTATCAGGGCTTTAGGGCGTTTAAATGCCCTGGAAGTACCGCAACTTATTCGTTTCCTCAATTTGGATCAATCAAAAGATCGATACGTGCGTGAAGCGGCTGCTCGTGAGCTAGGTTATATGCCTAACGAGCAGGTAGATATAGCCAAGGTCTTAGAGGCAGTTGAACCTTTAATTGACGCAATGCGTAATGACTACATGAAGCAAGTTCGTGAGGCCGCTAGTAATGCAGGACGCAAGATCTATCGCGCAACAGAGTATTCATATTTTAAACGAGTAAATTTAGATAAAACTATTCGTAAAAAACTTCACTGGTCTCTGATATTAGCAGGAAAAATAAGCTCTGAACAAGAAGAAGAATTAAAAGAAACGGATCCCATAATACTAATTAGAGATTTCAACAGTTCCGATGATATTAATGAACGAGAGCGTATTATTCATAAACTAGGGAAGTTACAAGCTTCAGAAGCTGTGATAACACTGGTTAACTTGCTCCAAGACACCAATCAAGAACCTGATATCCGAGCAACAGCAGCAGCAGCCCTTGGGGAGATCGGAACAGCCACTGCCAATCATAATCAGGCAATTCAGGCTCTACTTAACACTTTGGGGGATAATGATAGTTTTGTGCGTCTGCAAGCAGCACAAGCTTTGGGGAAATTAATCCCTCCCGTAGGGATAGATG
>NZ_JAAHHE010000029.1:354-60844 GCF_010692525.1 Moorena sp. SIO3B2 | reverse complement strand
CTTTGTACAAAGATGGCCTTCCTTTGATGAAACGACTAATTCAAGCTCGTTGCTCTATTACTGCTCCTCCTACTCTTCCGATACCTCTCTAAACCTGACCAAACGTCTTTCCAAAAGAGCCACACCCTTTTAATTTTGTCAAGTGAAATTTGACATTTATTTTAAAAATGACTTAAATTTGAGATGTACTATAGATAAAAAGCGCTCAAACCAGTGGAAATACAGTACATCAAGACCATATACATAGAAGGATTAGCAGCCAAGATCAAGAGAATAAGAAAAGAGGCCAAGCTCAAAGTTACAGAGCTAAGTAAAGCAGCAAACATGACCAGAGCTTATTGGTATGCGATAGAAGGTGGGGTCATAACACGCATTCCAGAGACTACCCTCCGCAATATAGAGGAAGCACTGCAAGTTGACTTAGGAGTAAAAATGCTTTGCTGCGACACTGCCTCCAGTACCATCTCAGATTCGACCCACATCCATCAAGAGAACAAGGGGGAGTCGGAGGTGAGCGATTGATTTTTCATTCTTGAGGCGATCGCGAAGAACTTGGGTTTCTCGATAAAGCACTTTACTTTACATTGGTAATCCCGCAATTTGGCTACGCCGACGTTGCGAGATCGCACCACTGGGACAAACCCTTGACACTCTCCTCGTCCATAGGAGGACACCCGGAAAGGTTATGCAGGTGATTGATACAAATAATTTATATGTTTTGCAATGACCGATAAGTTATTCAAAACAATCAACTTTTTTTTTAGGTCAACTAAACAAAGTCTGCTTATGGTTACTCGACTATTTTTCAATTAAATAAACAAAGTCAACTTATGACAAATCGGCTATTCCTTAGTCAACTAAGCCAAGTTAGCTTGATAAAACCAAGAAATACTTTCAGTCAACTAAACCAAGTCAACTTAGCGCAAACTGGATTTTTGTCCTGAGATCCGATATTTTTAGAGACGAAAGCCAAGTCTAGCGGTATCATGACTCCAACAGCCAAAAAAAAATGGCTAGACCGCGCGGCCTAGCCCAAAAACTTTTACAATTCTAAAAAAGTGAAAAATCTTTATAATTCTAAAAATTTTCACCCTTTCGTTTTAAGCTTATCTGTTAATACCAGAATTGAAAACTCTCCTCAGGAAGATGATCGGTTCCCTGAAGCTCTATACTTACCGCCCCGAGATCCATCAAGCATACTTCCCAAGTCTACCCAAAACGGAGAGACAAGTCAAGAGCAAGGCGAAATAGGAAAGTCACCATTTCCCCACATATTCGATCGACACTACAAAGAGTTGAAGCTCTCAGCGATCGCAGACCATGTGATAGAAGCCTCAGAGATGTGGTCAGATGACGGACAAGGGGCTAGAGACTCTTGGGTGAACCAAACCTTAGAGTCAAAGGAACTAGAAAGACAGAACGGTGGGCACGTAGCCAAGCGGGAGCTGTGGAGGTTTAACTATATTGGCGATGGAGCTTGGTTTTACCCGGAAACCCGTGGAATATCAGCAAAACCAGATAATCCTTTCTACTCCAAGAAAAAGAAAGAGAAAGGTCCACTAGAGAGAAGTCCATTCTATTGGAAAAAGAATAGACTGAATGAGTTAGGTACAGAAGAGCAGGTCAATCGCAATCCAGTAAAGTACGTCCGTCCTCCTGGACAAGAGGCTGGGATTATCAAGCCTTCAATTTGTGAGCAGTCAGCAATTGAGATAGCTACAAAGCATGGACTATTAGACAAACTCCCATACGGAAAGGACGCCCGACGTTGGCTAAAGGCGAACCTCCCCGAAAAAGCCGAGGAATTTAGGGGACGAGAAGTACACGGAGGCACGATTTTTTGGGATTGGCTAAAAAAACACCCAGAAGTCCCCATCCTATTAACTGAGGGGTGGAAGAAGACTTTGTCTGCGATTAGTGCTGGGTATCCGGCATTAGGAATCGCTGGTATAACTATGCATTCAGAGAAAAAGAGTGACTATCCAAACCAGACTCCTCCTCTCAAAGAAGAACTCCTAGAGTACTGTCAGCCAGGTCGGGGATGGAACTTAGCGTTAGACCAGGACGAGAAGAAAAAGACGAGACAGAATGTACACAAGTCATTGTTGGTGATAGGATCAAAACTCAAAAGACGCGGATGTAAAGTCAACATAGTTGAATGGCTCCCCAGCCAAGGAAAAGGGGTAGATGACTTTCTGTATGCTCACGGACAAGAGGCTTTTGAAAAACTAGTTGAAGTGGCAAACCCTTTTGCTACTTGGAAGGTAGACCCAAGAAGATGCTTAACCAAGGGAGAAGGCAAAAGGTTTATTGAAATCAAGAAACGATGGTTGACTTTTGATAACTTGCCATCTCATGAAGAAGCACTAGAGTCGGGGTTTCTGGGCATTAAGTCTCCAAAGAATACAGGCAAGTCTACAGTACTAAATGAATACCTGCCAGGATTTACTGAAATGGGTCTTCCAATTTTTAGTTTGTCTAACAGAGAACAGCTAGCCAGAAGCTTGGCAAAGAACTTAGGTATTTTCTATATCGATGACACTACAGCACAGATGCGAAGACTCCTTAATGCCTTGGCACTTTGCATAGATTCTTGCCATCCAGAGTCAAAAGCTCAAATAATAGCCAGGGACTGGGTTGGGTGTGTTGTCTTATTAGATGAATGGACTCAGATTCTCCTTCATTTACTATTAGGGGAGACTTGCAAGAAAAAAAGAATCCAGATTATCACGACTTTTGTTGAGATACTGAGAAATGCCTCTCTGGTCATTGCTTTAGACGCGGACTTGGATGACGTTTCAGTCAATTATTTAAAAAATACAACAAAAGCTGAAGAGCCAATCATAATTCACAACACAATAAAGCTTCCAGGGTATACTTCCTTTATTTTTGAGTCAAAGGATGAATGGTTAACTAAATTAGTGGCGCATATTGCTGATGGCGGAACCCCTTACATATTCCTATCGGCCAAGAATTATCAATCAAAATGGGGCTCCTACGATATGGAAAAGTTCCTGAAATCTCTTTTTCCACACCGCAAGTTTTTGAGGTGTGATGCTGACAGCGTGGCAGAGCCAGGACACCCAGCTCAGGGCATAGCTAGCTCTATAAATGAATATTGTGAAGCGAATCCTGGGGCAATAATAATAGCCACTCCTACTTTAGAAACAGGGGTAAGTATTGACGTCGATCACTTTACAGCGGTTTTTGCGTTTGGAAATGGGATAATCCCCGAGAACAGCCTGCGGCAAGCGGCTGGGCGAGTGAGAAAGCCTGTTCCTCGCTATTTTTATGTGACCAAAGACAGCAAAAGAAGGTATGGAAAGAAGGGGGTCACTCTTCCTGACTGCTACTGGGCGGAACACAAGAAATTTTACAATGACTTACAGCAAGCATGGATAGACCAAAGCTATAGACTGGGCTTTTTGAATGATGAAGATCAAAGGCTTTACCAAGAAGACCCTAGTGCTCCTTTTGTGCCAGAACTAGCGATGAGAACACTATCCGAATTGGCTACTAGGTTCAATGAAATAGCTCCAGATTACCGGGAGCATGTAATAGAGGGATTGAAGAGAGAGGGGCAAAAAGTACTCCCTGGATATATTACAGATAGAGATATTGAATTATCTGGGATGAACCCAAAAAATCTAAGTGCCTCCCTTACTGATTGTCGGAACAACATGTACGAAAAACACAAGGCTGAGATCGTTAAAGCGGAAGACTTTACCGATGAAGAGGACTTCCAGCAGGCATGCGACCGCTTACAAAAGACTAAAGAAGATCGGGACAGGGTTCGGAAGCACAAGATTCAAAAGCGATACGGTTTTGTAAGTGAAGAGCTCATAGAACTAGACGACAAGGGGATCGGTCCAAAGATTGAACTACTGTACTTCACGACAGTAGGAGAGAAATTCTTAGAGGCACGGGACAAAGCCTTGGTTACTCCACATGTAAACGAAGGGGCTTTCCTCCTGCCTGACGTTATCAACCCTTTGATAACGCCTAAGAAGAAAGTAGCCAAGATAGTCCTTGAGTTCATGACGTCTGAGAAATGGTGCAGGATTGACCTATCCGACGGTGAGAAGAAATACACAAACGAATCCCCTGAATTGATCAAGTTTAAGCAAGGGATAACTCACCCTGAAGTAAGGAAACAGCTAAGGAGGGTTGGACTTGGGGACTACAAACCAGAGAGTACTCCCTATAACTTATTTAAAAAATTTCTTTGGACTGCTTTCGGGATAAAGATGAAAAGAACGAACGAGAGACAATCTCAACGGAAGGAGAAGCGCCATTACTTTTATCAGATTTCTCAGACGACTGGATCACTAAAGATTAAGGATCAAGTCTTTGAGTACAGGCTGAAGAAGGATGAAGAGAGGCAAAAAGAAAGGGAGAAGGAGCTAGAGGAAAATGGACCACCAAGAATTTTAGAACTCCTGGTGATGGGACGGGAAATAGAGAATCCTATAGTCTGGCCAAAAGATAGAGCGATTGTGTAGCCGCTATTGCCGCTCATTCACACCCTAAAAAAAAGTAAAGATAACAAAAGCATTTAACAGAATATACCGATTTTATTACAAAAGTCGGTATATTCTGTTGTCTTTACTTTTTAAGTGTCTAAAAAACAATAAATATAGATAGATAAAAAACTCTTCTAATTAATATTGCGCGGCAGGAGGGGTGGATTGAGTGGTGGTGGCGATGGCCCATCCGGAAGTGGAGCAATGGCAGCTTTTGGAGGTGGGGCAATGGCGGGAACTGATGGAGCATGTGAAGACTAGGGTGCAGGGTACCAATTCAGACCCTAGTCTCACAACCATATACAGAGAAAAGAAAGGCGTCCAGGATACCACCCATTGTTAACAGCAATCCTACTAGTGGTCTAATTATGGACAGTCGATCGGCACACCCTCAATAGAAAAGCCCCCAGTAGTACCCATTGGGGGCACAAAAAGCAATAGTGATTATCCTTGGATGATTTCATGGTGGCATCTTTGTTGGGTCTCTTTAAGAGCCAGGAGTAATCAACTAACTGTTGTCTTTTTCCATCGCAGCAAAAGAGAACAACCGACAGCTAACAATACAGTAAAGTAGTATAAAGCCCCTTATGGCCTAAAGTAGTACAAAGTCTTATTGGCTCCCATGTTTTCCCGTGAAGTACTGCAACGACAACGATCGCGGCGATTTTGAATAATTCTCGTCGAAACTACAAATTTTGCCGAGTTCAAGAGCAGTCTGATCGAATATTATGCCGGTGAGATTGATGAACCCATTTTTCAACTAGACTTTGAGGGGGACGGCGGTATCATCACCGTGTAACCCTCCAATAAACAGAAGTATGTATAGCCCCGCCTTCTGGACCTTTTTTGCAGCATCGATGATGGGTAGACAATTTTGGACACATATAACCCTTTAATCAGAGGAGCGATCACATGGCCCCGGAGGAAAGCGATCGCGTCAAATATGGAAAAACCAGCAGCTTTAACTACTGATTCTGCAAGTCCATGTGAGTCTACAGCTCCGCCTCTGCGAAAACGGCTGAGATTAGTATTGAAACTCTTGCCCAGACTGGGCTGAATACCTCTGCGATAGCAATCGAGATTACCCTTGATGTTACCCCCGAGAAGCCCTTTGCTAGTTGGTTTTAATGGCCTTGCAGATGCGATTGATGTGAACCCCCTTTGAAGTGGGTGTGGAAAGTTTTTCGCTGTTGATGCGTACGCGCTTTGCTGCAGAAAATCCTGGTTTAACGGTGTAATCCGGCTTTTGTTCATTCGGCTCGGCGGACTCAACCGGACTAAGCATTGACAAGGCACTGATAGCTCCCCTTACCTGATCCGGTCGCACCTCCAAGTACTTGTACAACTCATCCAATGTCCGATGCCCGGATATTTCCTGGATTACCCGCAGGGGAATTCCAGCGTTACTTAGCTGGGTGAGTGCTGTCCTGCGGAAACTATGAGTACTGACCCCTTCTATATCCACACGCTTACACGCCTCCCGAAGGATCCAGCTGGCGGCATCTGAGGTGATGTGCCCTTTCCCGTGTCTCCCTGGGAATAGATAGTTTCCCCATTTCGGAGGGTGGTAGTCCGTTAAGTGTTTTCGCAAATCTTCTAGTACCGGGATGGTCCGGGTGGCAAGCTTTCCCTTTGTATTTCCTTTCCTGAATAGAACCACGGGACGCACGGAACCTTTGCGATCGTAAACATCCCTTATCCTTAAGGTCACCGCTTCATTGACCCGACAGGCAGTGTAGAGCATTACGGCAAACAGCGCCCGGTCTCGTGGCGGGTTAAGGGTTGCCCCTTCGTTGAACAGGATCTGAATTTCCTCTGTGGTTAAAATCTTTGCCTGGCCATGGCGGTCGATTTTCATGCCGCACGCCTCAATACACCCATTTCGTACCATTGAACAGCTTGGGTGTCCCCGAGTCAATACAATGTGGGTGCGATCGCGTAGCGTGGACTACGGTCAATCGTTTCAAAACAGTCTCTCAGTTAATAAACACAATCAGTCAGGGTTTATTAAGAACTATTTCCAGTTTATTGACAAGAACTACTTACTATACTAAAGTAATACAACTAAACTTCCCTATCCCCTCTCCTATATATGATTCTGGCTAATGAAAGCTAAAGAAGTTCTGAGACGATATGCAGCAGGAGAAAGGGATTTCCAAAGGGTAAATCTTAGAGGTCAGTCATTCCGGGGAAAAGACCTTTCCGGGGCAGATTTTAGTGAAGCTGATTCTGTTAGTAGTCAGCAAAGCTATGCTAATCAAACTAACCACGAGGGAGCTGACAAAAACCTAGCCGAAGCAGCAGCAGAAATCCAGCAACTTATGGAGCAACTATCCCAGACTAATCCCACTACAACAAGCAAAGAAAAGATGATAGTCGTCAGTGAAGTTGTTGACCGAATTGAGAATAACCCAACCCTAAAAGCTAAGGTAATCAATTCTTTGAAAGCTGGAGGAGTGGAAGCTTTCAAGGAAGCCCTAGACCATCCCTTGGTTAACATCTTGATGGCTACCATTGAGGGATGGACAGAAGCTTAGGAGTAAGCTATCAGTTATCATTCCCTGTTCCCTGTTCCCTATCCCCTGTTTCCTGCTCCACACGCCAAGCAGTTTCCCTTCCAATCTTCCCCGATTTAACAAACACCCAGGAACCCCTCCTGTAGGTATCCTCACCCTTCCTGGTGTGAGGTTTTACTTTTATCAATTCTCTGACCTCCGATGTGGTCAATAACCACCGTTCCTCAGCAGCCATCTTCAACTGCTGCATGTATTCTATGGGACTCAAGGGCTGCATTCTGTTGATATTAGCTCTCTCAATACCAGAAGCAATGGTATTAATGAACACTTCTAATGCTTCCCGTTCTGCGTTCCAAAACCTTGTTCGGTGAACGTCCGGCGAACTGTCCGGTGAACTGTCCAGGGAGATACCTTCCTGACTATCTTCCGTAAACCCTTCGGTTAATAATGGCTCAAAATCTTCAAAGGTTCCACCCCTTTCCAAATGGGTGTTTAAACGATCCAATTCTTCCAGTTGTTCACCGGATATAAAGGAGCGAGTCCCCTCTTTGTTGGGCTTGATATTGGCATGCTTAAATCGCTCGTAAAGAGCACTGCGACCTATATTGTATCGGGTCTGTAAATCCTTGATAGGAAACTTGTCTATTTCTTGAGTCATAACCATTTGCTGGATGTTCGTTGAATGTCCACTGGATGTCCACCGGATGTCCACTGAACATTTTATATCCATCCAGAGGAAATAGGGAGTAGGGAATCGGGAATCGGGAATCGGGAATCGGGAATCGGAAACATCGTTTAAAGATTTCGTGAAGAATCGGGATTATTGTTGACTATTTTTTGGTAGTCACTTATTATACTGTTGTTAGTTATATATAACAGGATATTTTAGAAAAATTTATGTTTAGATCCAACGTAGTTCAGAAACTAGCAAGTACCTCTCCCAAGGATTTTAGGAAAGCACTGTTATTTACAGCTTCCACATTGACTGGGGCTATGGTAGCTTTCTTCTCTTCCCAAAATCCTGCCTCTGCGCTGACTTGGGTATTCCAAAATGTTAAATTTGATGACGGTGCAGATTTGATTGGACAATTCGACTTTTCCAATGGGGAATATTCAAATTTCCTTATTGAGCCTACTGGTGGTGATACCGCTTTATTTCCGCCATTCATCTATTCACCATCAACCTCATTTGTTCTAGGTAGTAGTGATTCGAGATCATTAAGTTTAAGGAGTAACGCAACTGTCCTTGTTCCAATTTTTGGTGGACCCCAATTCAGAATAGATAGTATGCGTTCTCTTTTTATTGATTTTGCGCAACCTTTAACAGAAGCTGGAGGGTCTATTGATCTTCAAAGGACAGCCGGACTTGGCGGAGATTCGGAGTTCAGCAGTTTATCTACATCCCCTCCGTTTGGGAACCGGGCATTAGTGAGTGGCTCTGTGGTTTCTGTACCAGTCCCCGAACCTACCTCCACCATCGGCTTCCTCACCCTCAGTACCCTCAGCGCAGCCTCAATCCTCAAGCGCAATCTGAAGTCATCCAAATAATGTAATATTACCGGCATTACAAATTCCGCCTATAAATTGACCTAGTTCCTATTTCCGACACAAATCAAAAGGGACTAAGTTGATTTTTATTTAAAACACATAATTCTTATGTCGGTATTAGGTAGACACTCCGATTTGAGTATGGCTTTCCATGGGAACTAGGTAGACATTTCGCTTGGACTGCTGTCTCCTACTCTTGATTTTTCGCAAATTGTGCCGGTAATCCCCAGACAAGGAACTTCACTATCACTTGGTCATAAATTTATTGAGCTTCCCCTATACTTACCACTCCCACCTTTTACTTCATAGTTTAATCTTCATAATTAATACTTACTTTATATTTGATAATTTGTCCCTAATAGGGTTTGATTTTTCATAGTTTAATTTTAATTAATCCTTAATAATCTCGGCTCTTCCGGCTTGGCGGTGATAAGGCAAGCTTATATCACGTAATTCCGCCAGTTCCAGCCACGTTGATTTTCGATTTCGTGCCTTTTGATACGTTTTAAACCACAGATCCGGAAGAGCCATAATCTCTAGTTTAATCTTCATATTTGATAATTACTTCACACTTTAGTCTTCACAATTAATACTTACATCATATAGCAGTCCTAAATGATTCGTGAAATATATTGGCCAAAGCGTTCGCTATAACGCTTGCCCAGCAACAATTCCAGATTTTGCTGATTTTACAAATGATTTAGGATTGCTATATTTGATAACTTATCCCTAATAAAGCTTATTTTTTCATAGTTTAGTTTTAATTGATTCTTGATCTTTTCTAGTTTAATCTTCATAATTGATAATTACTTCACACTTTAGTCTTCACAATTAATACTTACATCATATTTGATAATTTATCCCTAATAAAGCTTGATTTTTATCTAGTAAATGAATTATTCTAATCACTAGAAAGAAAATAGGGAGCTAGTTTACTCCCCATCGGTAAGATAGCTGTTTCTTGATTATTTTCGGGTTCCCTTACTGCCAAAGATTGTGGTTGCCTGAATAGACATGGTGTTTAACACTCCCTTGAATATTAGATTCCTGAGGGGGTGACATGCAAGTTAAAATCCTTACTGGATAATACGTTCAGCCGATCTGTTACAAAAAGATACATGGTATTTTGGACTGACGTTGGACATAGTTATAAGGGTTTGAGGTTCCAGAAAATCATTCGTAGGGTCAATTTGCGAGTTGATCTAGGCTAAGATAAATGGCCTCAAAGCCTTATCTAGTAAGCTTTTCATTGCTCATGTTACCCCCTCAGATTAGATTCTAGTGGGTGAAGTGGAAAATATTTTATTTCCAAGTAAAGCTGTAAGGATTTGATCAATTGATTAACTCCTTGCTGCTTACTATTGGCTTGTTTTTGACTAGGAAAATCAAACATGAAACTTATTTATAGAACCATTACATCAACAGCGATTGCCTCAACAGCTATTCTTGGTATTTCTGGTAGTGCAGAAGCAATCAATCTGACCCTTGATATAGGGTCAAACTTTACAAGTAGCACATTTGGAGTTGATACTGGTTTTGTCCCACCGGACACAATGGGTGCAGTTGGTTTGGATCATATTGTTGAACTAATCAATGGACGTTATAAAATCTATGAAAAACCAACAGGTGAAGATGTTAAAAGTCTTTCACCTGATGTGGATATTTCACTTGATGAATTTTGGAAAAGAGCAAATGTTACTCCAATGGGGGATACAACGGCTCTATCGAAATCATTTGATCCTCGGGTGCTTTACGACCCCTTTAGTGAGCGGTGGTTTGCCACATCAGTAGATAATGCACAGAACGCTAACAATATCCTTTTTGCTGTATCTGAGTCCTCCAATCCCATTGATGGGTGGACTGGCTTTAGCATTGATAGCGATTCAACTGATCAGCGTTGGGCTGATTTTCCCACATTAGGATTTGACAAAAATGGGGTTTATATATCTACTACTTTGTTCGATATTCCAGATAGTGGAGATGATGACGGAGTACGATCTTTGGCTGCGGTTGTAGCACTACCAAAAAATGATTTGCTAGCAGACACGCCAAGAATTAATGATGAAAAACCAACTTTTGAAAACAGGTCAGATATTGGTTTTAACAACCAGCCAGTTGTTAATTTAGACAATACGGATATACCTGCAATTCTTTTATCCAATATATCCGACAACCAATTTAGACGCTCAAATATTACAGGAAACATAAACTCACCAACACTTATACCGAGCGGTACAGTTGATGTTATGCGGTTTTCTTCACCACCAAGTGCCGAACAACCAGGTCCTAAGCAAAACATTGATACAGGAAATAATCGCTTTAGCTCAAATCTAGTTTTGATAAATGGCTCAATTTGGGGGGTTCAGTCAGTAGAAAACTTTGGTCGTTCAGCACTACGTTGGTTTGAAATTGATGAAGCTACTAACCAACTCCTTCAAGAAGGTTTGATTGCTAGCCCTGAACTTAGCTTTTACTATGGTTCTATTGCCGTTAACGAATATAACGATGTTGTAATCGGTTTTAGTGGATCGGGTTCGGGTGAGGAACAATTTGTTAGCAGCTATGCAGTTGCTGGTCAAACAGTTGGTGGAATTACGACCTTTAGTGACCCACTGTTGTTAGAGGAAGGTGTTGCCGACTATGAGTTGATTGGCAGGGATGATCCCCTACGCCGCAATCGCTGGGGCGACTACAGTGCGACAGTTGTTGATCCTACTGATCCCTTTACTTTCTGGACTTTCCAGGAGTTTGTTTCGGCTGAAGATATATGGTCTACGCAGATTACTGAGCTCAGAATTGCTAGTGCAGTGGTTTATGAACCGACTTCGGTTTTAGCCCTGCTTGCAATTGCTGGTTTAGGAACTAACGCTGCTTTGAAGAAAAGGAAACCTACCAAGTGCTCATCTATTAAGTAGGGCTTGCTGGAAAAACCGGAAACCCAATGGCATCAATGCTTTGAGCCACCTTAACAGTTGCTTAAGTTCAAGGAAATCTGGTAAAATCTGTCAAAACCCTTGCACCGCCATCAGGGAAAATGTACCAAAAAGTTGAGTCAGCCCCCAGCCAACCGGAAGATTTTGAACTGCCCTTTGAGGGAAAGTTATCACAAAATAACCGTTGGGTAATCATGGCTAATCTAGCTATGCAAGGATTTAAACGTTGGGCAAATTCTATATAAATTTTTTGGCGAAGGGTCAAACCTTCGCCAAGTGAGATGACTCACATCTTGCACTAAGAAATAGTGAAGCCTTAATCAAACAGTTTTAACCAAAGGTGCGACCCGTGGCGAATTTAATTCGCCACGGGTCGCACCTCTTTTATGCATAGCCGACTAACCATAAAGGCTTCACTATCCTTACGGTAACTTCTGACCCTGTTCCGCTACCTGAATGCCAGCAACGGAACTAGTTCCCATTAGACTCAAAACCACCCTTATGTAGCATCCAGCCTCAACAACCTGGCAGGACTGTACGATAACCAGGGTCGGTACGAAAAAGCGGAACCCCTCTACCAACAAGCCTTAAAAATAGCCGAGCAGGTATTAGGTAAAATTCATCCCAATACTCTCCTGATCAACCGCAATCTCACAACCCTACAACTTACAGTTCTACAAAAATACGATTAGCCCACTTTCCGCTTTCCGCGTTCGCGTAGCGTGACCTGCATGTCAATCGCGTAGCATCTCCAAGGCGAGAATCATGCACCATCCAAATCCCAATGCACTGCCTCTACTATGGTTAGATTTAGCATAAGTTATCACTATCAGCTGGTCTTTATGCTAAAGTGAGCGATCACGTTATTCACCTAGAAAACTTATTTTTCTCGTGTGATGATACAAAACGGTACAGAAAAAACGGTACAGATGAAACGAATATTTTTAATAGTGGTGGCGATCGCCTGGTTGGGTTTGGTCTTCTTCACTCCTAAAGTCGAAGCTTTGAATTTACCTGAATGTGTCCTAAACGATTGCAATTGCAGTGACTTCGCAACGCAGCCTGAAGCACAGGCTGTATTCAATGTCTTTGTCAAAGACTTTTTCAGATTAGACAAGGACGGTGATGGCATTGTCTGCACTAGTCTCCCTGGTACACCTAAAACTGAAAAAGTTGAGCCTGAAGCGAGTGAGCTTTCTCAACCTAAGTCATTGTCGAAATTGGTGCTAAAACAAATTAAGTTTGGCAATCCCAGTGATGCTGATACTGTACTCAATAATTATCTAATCCCCAAGGAGCAGTTTGTAATCTCATATAATTGCTCTCGCAACCTCGCTAACTGGGTGTCGTGGATGGTGGACGCCAGCTACCTGGGAGATGTTGAGCGTGCTGATGATTTTCGCCCAGACCCCGATTTACCATGCTATCAGCCCACACCACGAGACTACAGAAGAAGTGGGTATGACCGGGGGCACATTGCTCCTAGTGCTGACAGAGACAGCAATAAGGAAGATAACAGCGCCACATTCTACATGTCGAACATAATGCCCCAAAGTCCCTCGAATAACAGAGAGGTTTGGAGGGAACTAGAGGGATATGAACGGGATATTATTACTGAGCTCGGTAATAAAGCGGTTTATATTGTGGCAGGCCCTCTAGGAAATATCGGCACCATTGGGAATGGTGTCACTGTTCCAGAGAGTACATGGAAGGTGATTCTGGTTGCTGGTGCAAATGGCAGTCCCAGCCAGACCATTGCTGTAAATATCCCGAATAACGAGTCGGTGAAGAACACAGACTGGCAGGATTATCTCACAACAGTTAATAGGATAGAAAAACTAACAGGCTATGACTTCTTTAAAGAATTACCCGATGAGATTGAGGAAGTCCTTGAGAGCAAAGTTTATCAACAGTAGACTTACGATTCTACTTCCATAGTTTTTAGGGCAATCCATTGTTCGGACTCAGCCAAGCCTGTTACGAAAACATCGGCTTCAGCTTCTCCTGCTGTGTAGATGACGATCGCTTCGAGGTTTTCTTGTAATAATTTCACCAAGTCTTTGTAGCGTTTTACGTCTTCTCTATCTTCCTGGCCATGCCAGTCTTGTTCTGTGGTGGCATTGAGGAAGAATGTCTCGAAGTCCCTAGTTTTTACTGGTGCCTTTCCTGAAAGTTTAGCGATCACTTCAGCTGTGGGTTCCTCATCAAGGGTCAAGAGTTCCCACAATTCGTCACTTGCGCTGAGCCAGTATAAGTTGTCAATTACGCTGTTGAGTTGTGAGAGCAGGTCAGTCATGGGAGGCAGCGGAGAATGGACGGTACTATTGTATTGCCAACGAGGCTTTTTCACCTAGAAAAAAAGAATGGGAAATAGATGCGTACGCCATTGGTAAGCATGGAAGCGTACGCATCTAAAGCTTGTCTCATAGTGGAGCAGGACCCCTTCCCAGAGTAGACAAATAAACTGCTGCTGGATGCCGAGTAAGAGGTACAGCAGTAGTAAGGGCAAGGGAATTACTTGAATTAGTCGCGCAATGCAATACCGTAGCTATTCCGATAGTAGCACTAGGACGAGCGTAAGACTTATTTGTAACAAACAAAAAGCCATCTTATTTCCCTCAATACCTATTAACGGCATTATGTACACTTTTGGTTATCTTTTTAGTTGCTAACCTAAAGTTGACAAGTAATTCATCTGTCGCGATAATCAACGCCAAATGTTTGGGCTTTCTCTCTTACTCCCTGGGTCGGTCGTCCGATTTAACGACCGCAATGGCCTCCCACCTCTTTTGCTCCCCGGGTCGCGCGTCAGATTAGACTCGCGAAATTGCATACCACATATTTAATTCTCCCTCAACCAGTGGAGAATTAGCAAATGGAAGGATAAGAGAGTCCTATAATCAAGAATCAAAGAATACCGCTTGATAGCACTAACTTTGCCTGTTTTTGGCTCTGCTGTTAATAATGGGTGATAGGTTTTTGTTTGTGACGACTGGCCACAAGCAAAAAAGGCGAATTGTCCAAGGTTGTCCGTTAATCCTCAGGGATGTACGGACAACCTTGGACACTCTGTCCACATCCTTAAGTCTCTCCCTTGTCGGAACGAGAACAGTATTATTCACCTTTGCCCATTGCCGGTTTTGGAAGCCTTGCCAGGAGCTAGTTTCAGATTATTCTTGGGGAAAATTGCCGGAATGGATTGTGACCGCGAAAGCTGTTGCTATGCCTAGGATTGCGCCTGCTTCGGTAGTCGATGAAGTGAGCGCGAATGCTCCACATGGCCTGAATCTTCCATAAATGTGTGGACTGATTTCTCCAAAAATGCAGCGATCGCTTTTAGCGGAAGCGTTAGCTTCATCGCCCACCAAGAGAAAACCCCAGCAATTGCCGGGGTGTGTGGATGAAGCGATATGCCTAGCTTCCTGTTAACCAATCATAGAGTCTGGGTCAATGCCTAGATCCCAGAGCTTCCGCCTCAACTGCGCATTCTCTGCTGCCAGCAGGTCGTCCTCAGCCATCCCAAAAGAAAGGTCTTGGAGCAGTTCTTCGTTCTGCTCTTGCTTCTGCTTCTGTTCTTCATACAGGTATCGCCAGCTCTCTGCATTGTGGTGATGCATCGCCTTCTCTTCTTTTAACTGCTGATTCTGGAGGAACAAGTCTTGAGCTTTTCCCGGAGTATAAGCTCGCCCAAAAGCTTCATCAGCCATTATCTGGAAATTAGATTTGGCAGACGCCATGATTATTCTAATGGCAGCTTCTTTTGTCTTGGGCTTGACCTGCTTCGCGTGATGAGCCCAATATCCCCAGTAAGTAATGGAATCATTGATCTTCCAAAGCGACACATCAGTGACCCCTCCTGATTCCATAATATAAGCCCCTTGGGTCACTGTGAAATCCTTCCCCAGCAGGCTTTTCAGGAGTTTAGACATCGTTTTCAAGGACACTGTGTTAAGCGATGCTTTTACTACGTTTGCTGTTCCCCTGCTACTAAGGTAGTTAATGAAAAATCCAGTGATTGGATCTATCTCGTCCGCTGTGTAAGTGTCGAGAATCTCGTCGGGAGCAATGCGGATGATGGACTTCCGAACTCGTAGTATATTTTCCATGTGTTATTCTTAGAGTAGTTTGTTGAATCACTGTAAGTCACAGTGATTGTGAGCGATCGCATGTTTGTAAGACTAGTGCGGTCGCTTCTTCGTGTATTATATCGCCATCAGAGGATATTTTCAACGACAGCATAGTAAAGTGATGACGCCTTCATAAAATAAAGTAAAGAGAGAGCCCGACATCCTGTCCCTCTTTCTGATTCCATTTCGTAGCAACCCGCGACCACTGTGAAATTCTCTCCCAGTAAGGTTTTCAGCGCTTTAGGCATAGTTTTCACGACCACTGTGCTTCGCATTAGACATCTCCAAAAATTAACCTCAAACCCTTGCACTGCCTGGGTCAAAACCGAGTTTCTGGAGATGTCTATTGAGATGTGGGGCTTCTCGCGCCTTTAGCTAATCCAGTCTGGAATCTCTCTAATGAGAACGATTCTAGGTACCCAGGCTCAACTCCTTTTTCTATAAGGTATTTAGCCAATGAAAAGTACTCTAGGTACCCACCTATGAATCTTCAAGTTTTGCCGAAGGGAGGAAAATCCCTTCGCCGCTACATCAAGGGTTGCGGCGGTTTTTACAGCTAGCCGTAGCCTAACCCCACGTTATTATTTCATTGGCCGGTGTTCTTTTAACCGTTCTGCTGATCAGGTTGTTGTTACCATCAAACTTTTCGGTGGTAACAACTTGTTGTGAACTATGAGTAACTTTATAATCATTGATTCCTTTCTTCTTTAAACCTTTAGCATATTGACAAGCTTGTGCGACATCTTCCAATTGCAAATCCAGATATATTTCTGTCTCGTTAAACCTTTTTACTTCTTCCTCTATCCTTTTGGAAAAGCCGGGAATTGTTTCTTTACCATAGCAGTAATTATTAAAAGAAATATCCAAGGCTGCTCTGGCTTTTTGTTCCGAACCATGGATTTTTAGTTCAGCCAAGAAAAAAGCCATCCTTTTCCCCGTTAGCTTCTTATAAGGCATATCTAAACTCCAGTAATATAACAGTTTTAAGTATATCGCCTTAGTTACTTTGCGATTGAATTTCGCCTTAAAGACCCAATAAGAACAAAGACTTGTCCTACCCTCATGCGGAAAACAGCAACCTTGTTTGATTTTGTACATTACTAATCCGTGCCCAACAACAGACCTACGGTCTTAGCCTCGCCAAAGACGAACCCCTGCCGATAGGAACCACAGAGATCACTCCAGTTGTATTGTCCCAATTCCCTTGCCACAATTGATTACTGTTAAGCACAGTGATTGAGAAAACAGAAAAATGCGCTACATTTGCTATCAGGACATCCCAAAGCCACTGACCTGCGAAAATCCAGAGGTGGGAGCGATCGCAGTTACTTATCTGCATGGGAACAGTTCTCTAGTCGAAGACTGCCAGCTGGTGAAGCTCCGGAAGAAGCTAAAAGTAGAAGAGACAGATACCATATACTTCGTTAACTTCTTCCCAGAGGAAATGATTCGGCAATTTTTAAAATTAGATGCCGTTGTCTACCATTCGCAGGGGACAGTAGAGGAATTTCCTGGCATTATGTCAACGCTAAAAGAGGAATCCTTCTTCGTTAATTTGGTAGAACTTGATGGAGAAGAACTGGTACAGGACGACAGGACTAATGGCTTCGATCAGCTGTTTTATCATCGGAAAGCTCCTGAAATTATTGAGGCTTGTAAGAGAAGCCACAGCAAGCACAAATGGACTATTGAGGAAGGATTGAATCGATACTTTAATGATGGAATTGATGCCGTGCTCAAAGGCATGGACTTCCACGGAGCTATTAGAGCTTATGCGGATTTGATTGAAATTGTACAGGACGAGAATGGCTTTGTTCCTTCCATTTTCGTAGGAGCAGTTGGCTGGATGAACCAGAAGAGATAAGCCAAAAATCCCCCGCAGGGAATTGCAGGGGATTTTTCTAGGTATTTGCTTTAGGAAAGCTGGAGTAGCCCACGGGGAGTACTGTGGTCTACAGTGTCATTATAACATTGGAAAGAAAGGGTTTCCACTGCCAGGGGCTAGTAACTCGTTGATATCGCTTTGTGGCCAATTGTCAACCATGTCTACCAATGGAGTTAGTCGCTTTTCTCCCTTAGTCAGATGTACAGACTTAACGCGCTCGTTAGGAGGGTGGTACCTTCTTTCTAAACTAGAGAAATCCCTTAAATATCCATCCATCTTGTTCGTATAATTAACGCCCGGATAAGTGCAAAAATCCTCCCAACGCTTCCATATTAACCTAGTGGGAAGCATGGAGTCTTTGGGTAAGATAGGAGCGCCAACTAATGGCTTAAAGAATAGGCAATATTCTAGCTTGTTGTTACGAAACCTAAAGTCAAAGTACAATGCAAAATTTGGGAAATTTGCTGTAGCTTGGTTTCGATAATTCCTTATCCAGGAACCGTCGAAAATGAGAAAAACCAGTTGCCGCTGAAAGGTTATAGAGTACTCGGACATCAAAGTCTCTAGCACTTCCATCTTGGAGTGAAACCGTATTTCTGTTTTTAAATAATTCTGAGAAGCTATTTGACACTCAATGCCTATTATTCTGGCTGCATTGATTAGATCCTTGTCATTTTTGTGCCAGTCAAACAATTTACAATACTGCTTGAGGCTGTCGTAGTTAACGCTTGCCATCACTTTTTCTATCTTGGGGTTGACTGGTAGCTGCACCCCCTGAGTCTCCGGCATTACACCGATAAGAGGACGCCGGTGTTGTTGGTTTTATATTAGCCTAGCTTCAGGTTTAGCGCAAGCTTTTTGTGGGATAATGTGTCTAGATTAAATCTAATAAATGTAAATAGTGATTACCTGCAAGTCATCAATAACTTGCAGGTATTTTCATCAAAAAGGAATATCCTCCATATCTTCCTCTGCTGCTTCCTCCTCTTGATAATGGTTAGTCAGAGAATAATTGCTAGATCCAGATTCTTGTTCATCTCTTGCATTGTTTAAAATTTGCATTCCCCTGGTTGCATACTCTTTTGGCAATTTACGAAGATCAGGATGCAAATCCCTAGCAATATTATGAAAATTTCCTGCCCTAATCTCAGCATGTGCAATTGATTCCGCAATGTATTCTGGTTGAGTCGCGATCAGTTCATAAGAGGGTACTATATTCGACCCAAACTTTTCAGGCTCAGGGTCAGGTAAAACAACGGGAATAGCAGTCGAAACAACTTCTGAAAGCTCTTCTTCTGGGCTAACCTCGATAGAGTCCATCAAATCCTCAAAGAAGGTATCTCCAGGGTCTTCAGGGATAACCCCAGGATTTTCTTCCAAAGTTCCATCACTCTCGATATCTTCCAATACAGAATTAACAAAAGAGAGTCCTTTATCCATTACCTCAGTTAAAAAGCTTAAGCAGTACTCTCCAACCCTTTTGATTAATGGAGAAGCAGTATTTGCCGGGTGAGGAGCAGACTCAGAGGAACCTTCTAGCTCTTTGATTACTTCATCGACAACGTCCGGATGCCACAGGATGCGAGAACCTCGTTGCTTAGCCTTGCCTGCTGCGATCGCGACATCTGTGGAAAACCACGAGCGATAAGTCTTGCCAGTCCCCGAAGTTACCTCCTTACGCACTTGGTAACCCAATTTGACGAGTGCAGCACTAATTTTGTTAGAAGTAGCCTTAACGGACTTTCCTACAAGGTCTTTTAGTTCCTTTGCTGTCAAATAAATAACAGAGAAAGCCTTTATCAGTGGCTTGACCAGAGCGCAGTCCCACTGTCTTCCAAGCCTGTACGGCTTTCCAGCGGGAAGAACTTGCCATTTGTTCCCTTCCCGGCGTTGGTAGCCCCAATCAACTAGGATCTTGTTTATCTCACGAATACTTACGACGACCTTAGACCCTAGTTCTGCGAGCTCCTCCTGGACGATACAGCAAAGTTTCTTCAGGGAAATAAAGTAATGGTCGGCCACTAGTACTTCATCAGCCGCCTCTTTGGGTTCGGCAGGGCTAGATTGCTCTGTAAACAATAGAGAAAAGTCTAGTGACTGTTTTTTTACAGATACCGGCTCAGGTGCTGGTTCAGGTGTTGGCTCAGATACCGGTTCAGGTGCTGGTTTAGCTACTGGTTCACAAGGGGGAAGAGTTGGAGGCTTCTTCTGAGAGTCTTTTCCTTTGAAAGCTATGGAAAACCATTCGAGGTACTCCGCCCAGATCACAGGGTGAACCCTCATCCCGTTTACTATGTCTCCCTGAAAAACTGCGGAATGTTTTACATGCTCAAGGACAGCTAACTGGGAGAAGTTTACAGTTACTTGATCTCTGTGTCGGATATAGTAGTCGATAAAAATATCAGCTTCTTCAGGAGGGATAGGGACTAAATCAAAATTTCCAGTATCAGACAGTGACCCTTTCCGTTCAGCTTCATAATGTCTTTTCCATAGCCGATTAACTGCTTCTTCTGCTCCGAGTTTCCTTTGTTGCCTAGCCTCTATAGGGTCAACTACCTCAGCCTCTATTACTTTTTCTTCTCCTCGTGAACTGTCGTCTACAGTGATAGCGTCATCATTTTTTGGAGGGAAAAACCCAACCTCAACAGTCTCGATAACTTCTGCTGGCTCGGGTTGTTGCATGGCCCACTGGACAAACCTCTCGCCAAACGATGGGTGAATCCAGATTTCTCCCTTGTTACGGTGAGTAAGGTCAAAGACTTCCGTTACATCCATGTCCTCGTACTCAGCTAATTCCATCTGAAAGGCAATGGTGCTGTCCAGCTCAACAAATTCAGAGAACAGCTCAGGATTTATTCCCGCAGATGACGCGATCATATTTAACAGAACATATTCAGAGACTTCAATCTCAGTATCGGTTTCAGCCTCAATCTCAGCCTCAGTTATTGGCTCAACTGCTGGTTCTTTGGTAAAAGGTGCTGGAGGGCTTTGGTATGCTTCCACCAAAAGAGAATGGCACCATAAAGTCTTTTCCCCAGAAATGTATGCCTTCTCTTTGGCTTTTATTAATTGTTCCAACAGCTCTTTATGATTGTCCCGAATAGAGGCTTTGAATTTCGCTCGAAATGTCGAATCTGTAGCGATTGCAGCTTTTGTAAGTTTTCCATTTTTGAGGCGTACGCGAAGAACTTGGACTTTCTCGCTCAAGTACTCTTCGGAAACTGGATGATAGTCATCAGGTACATCTGGGAAGAGAGGGAGTCTTCCCTGCTCCGCAGAAGGCTCTAAAGTACTTTCCAGTAAAGTAGTTTTCTCTGGAGGTTCCTCTGGAAGTTCTTCTGACGAACCTTCTGGAGAAGGTATCGGGTCTGGGTCTGGAGTCGAAACTGGAACAGATCCAGAACCTGAATCTGAGTCTAAGTCTAAGTCTAATTCTGAATCCAGCTTCACTTCGTCCAGGAAAGCAGCGGCTAGGTCTGGGTGACACCATTTAGCATTAGTGTTAAGGTCAGTTTCCCACGGCTTAATCTTCTGCTTCTTCATCTCCCATACCCATCTAGCCTTCTCAGGGGTATTGAAGAATGCATCAAACTTCCGAAGAAATTCCCGATCGTCAGCAGCTATTAGAACTTCTGGGGGAAGCTTTCCGTTTTCCAGAACGAGCGCGATCGCTTCTTTGTTGTACTTAAGGAGTCCGGGATGGACGGGATGGTAGCCGTCGGGCACCTCGTCAAGACTGGGAATTTCCACCACCGGATTAGCCAACCTCTCTAGTTCCAGCTTCCGGAAAGTCTCGAAGACCAATACCATGTCCGGATGAAGCTTTAATTCCTTTTTCCAGTAGTGCCAGTCGAATACTTTATGGTTGCCGGTAATGTAGCAAAAGTTATAAGTTTGTTTGATAAAGTCAATCAGGTTAATGGTTTCAGGCTTTTTTAGCCAAGCCTCTACACTATTCTTCGGTAAACCAGTGGTGTCTACATCAACTAGTGCAGACACCACTTTATAGTAAAGTGGCAAATTAAGTGTCATAATGAAATTGTTTGAATTTTATATTTCAATAGCGATCGTAGTCATTGGTATTTATTCTGCGGTCGCTTTTTACATTATACTATTTTTCCTGAAAAACGACGACCACACGCCGAAGCGTTTGATAGCTAGAAATCAATTTCTTGTGATTTAACTGATTGTTCCTGCACTTCCTGGAACTTGAACCACGCCCAGCCAGGCTTGTATCCCAATTGCTTAGCTACATACCGCCAATCCCCCAGGCCAAATTCCTGAATCCGAGGATGTTCAATGAGGCGGAAGAAGACCCATCCTTTCTTTTTGCCAGTTGATTGCTGGTTCTCAACTATCTCATCAACGTACGCTACAAATTCGGGATTTACTTGAATACCTACCTCTTCCAGCTCTCCTGCCTCTACGTCTATATCTGGAGAGCCACCACCACCAACTCCTTCGCCTTGTTGCCACAAAAACTGATGACAACAATTGGGACAAGTGGACTGATACATAGGAGTGATATTCCCGTCCTTATCCATGATGTGCTTAACTGGTTTCAACTGCTCATGAGACAGAGCCTTGAAGCAGTGGTTGCAAGCAGGGCACTTCAGAATAAATCGTCCGTATTTCAGAGAAATAGGATCCAGTGACCATTCACGTTCTTCATCCGGGAGTCCGTGATTAGACCAGTTCTGCGTGTGGTCGATGATGACAGCATGGTTTTTGCCTGGAGCAGGACGAAGAGCGCGCCCCAGCATTTGTAAGTGCATTATTAGGGAACGGGTGGGACGACAAATCTGTACTGCCTCTATGCTGGGTAGATCAAATCCTTCCGAAAATAACCCACAATTAGACAAAACAGTAGTTTCTCCCAACTCAAACCGCTTCAATGCTGCTTCCCGTTGGGCGTCAGAAGTCTTGCCATCCAAGTGTTCAGCTTTTATCCCAGCCTTCATAAACTCAGCGGTGATAGCCTGAGAGTGCTCTACCCCAACAGCAAAGATGATGGTCTTCAATCCATTTGCATGTTTCTGCCAGGAGGGGACTACATCGCTAATCATTTGCATCGCCAACTGTTCCAGCTGATCCTGGCTGTAGTCCCCGCCTGAGGTAGTCTTTACTCCCTTGGTATTAATAGCTTTCTTTGAAGCATACAGTTTGAACGGACTCAAGAAACCGTCATCAATTAACCGACGGGGGGAAACGCCGGTGACTAAGCTGTCAAAAAGCCATTTAAAGCCTTGGCCATCAGTCCTGCAAGGTGTAGCAGTAACACCCAGAATGTAAGCCTCTGGGTACTTCTCCATAACTTTGGTATAGCTCTGGGATACAGCATGGTGGGCTTCATCTATGATTACCAAGCCTACATCTGGGTAGTGCTTGCGGCGGGTCAATGACTGGATTGATGCCACCTGTACGTCCAACTCTGGTTCAGAAAGCATACCGGCTTTGATGTAACCTATTGGTACTCCAGTGACAGATTCGATCTTTTTCCCAGCTTGCAAAATTAATTCTTTCCGGTGGGCGATAACTAATACTCCCAGTCCTTGTTCTAGAAACTTTCTGGCGATAACAGAGAAGCACACGGTTTTACCTGAACCTGTTGGCAGTTGTGCCAGTACCCGTCGATTATCAGCCGCCCATTCCTTAAAAATAGCCTCGGTTAATTCTTTCTGATAATCCCGTAACTCGAACTGGCTAAAAGGCAAGTTGGTTAGTTTTTGGTCAATTGCAAAATCAAAAGTCATAATGGTAATGCTTGGAATACGGTTGAGAATTAGCTGTTTTCGTCTGTAATGCGATCGCACTTTCGGTCATGGGGTGCGATCGCATTTTGTGTCTAACTACAATTTGAAATTCTTACGGCAATTCCATAGACTTTATTTAAAAAATTCAGTAGTAACCCATCCATTTCCTTTGACATGCGCGTAATTTTCATCGTCTGTGAAATTATCGATTACTAGGAGGTGCTTAACTAGAAACGCTTGTTTTAGTTCGCGTTAGAGTCTGGAATGTAGCAATCCCACTGCTTCGCCTCCAAAGCCTCAAGAGACGTCCAGCCATTGGCTTGAGCATGTACATGGCTCAAGTCTTCAGTAACATCATTAATAACCAAAAGATGTTGCATTAGAATAGCTTCTTTTGTGTTTTTAGTTGTATGTGGTTCTTCCGTAAACAATGGGTAAATCTGGAGTTGTTTTGGTTTTTCTTCATTTTCTATAATAGCAAAATTGGCAATGCAGTAACCCATTTTATTTAGCTCATTTGTATCAAAAGCTCTGTCATTAAACCCTTGGTCGTAACCTTTTTGGTAACCAAAAAATGATGCAAGTCCCACAAGCCCTGTAGCAACTGCACCGATTGGCCAGTTAAATCTGAATTGACGGTGACTGTAATTGCGATTCATTTGATTTTCTCCTTGATCTTGATTAATTAACTTTAAACTCACTTTGTCATCCATTAGGTCACCAAAGGAGGTGCCCTGATGGTGTTTAAATTCAATCGACACATAAGTTCTTTATTGAACGATCGCACTCAGTCCTGCGTTCGCGTAGCGTGGCCTACGGCCAATCGCTTTTGCTTTTGATTAGTCCAGGCTATTAAACAACGGAGGCAAAGGCTTTTCTTGAAATTCTGGCTTCAACTCTGTCTTTAAGAAGATTTCGCTAGTTACTTCGTCTAAGTTAAATAAAACGAAAGATTTACTTCCTTCCCAAGAACTACTAGTAGAATCCTTGCAGCCAAGTATAATAGAAATGTAGCGAACGACGGTACCGAAAAAAAGTGATATTTTTCGACGCAAGGCTTTTTTATTAACAGAATATTCATCAGGTCGTTCAGTAAAATTATCCATTAAAACAATAAACATTTCTATGAACATTTTTGCGGCGATTATTTGCTCTTTTCCCATACAAGACAAAAAGAAATCTTCCCCGCGACCTGTTGCCATCAACCTAAAATATACTCTTCCACTAAATCCCCAATATTTGGCCAACTCTTGTATATGCAGACCGAACACTGCCTCTATCGCTTTTGCCTTTACGTGAAGCAAATGAGAAGTTACATCTTCGGGCGTTGGTTTTATTATTAGATCCCTTCCTTTTGGTTTTTTTGCTTCTGAGAGGATGTAAGTGCTTAGCATGTCATTTAACAGGTCAACAACTTCTGCTAATTCTTTGTAAGCTTGTTGCCGACTTGAGTTATTTGAATCAATCATTTTGACTTCCTTTGATTTATTACAATATCATTTCAGAGATTATTCTGTGGGCAAAACTTGGAGTCGATTTAGACTTCCATATGCTAGTAAAATCTTCTTTCCAATTAAGCTCTGAATGACAAACCTTGTCGTGACATTCTTCGCAAACTGGAATCATATTTTTCTTGGGCTTATCGTTCTTTCCGTCGTAGCTTAAATGATGAGCGTGCTTAGCTAATTTGACCTGACACACGCAACACATACCATCATTTAAAGCTATTGTTTCATCTACATTATTCTTGTGTCCAGAGTAGGAATAACGGGCATCTATTGCCTTAAAAGAACTGCCGACGATGAACTTCTTTCCAAGGGTAGGGTCGTTTTTCTCCATCCATTTGGCCAAAACATCTATCACATATTTGATAGCTTCATGATCTGTAAACCCTAGCTCCTCTTCAACGAAGTCCCATAGCTTTCTATGATCGGTACTATGAGCACGAGAAATAGCTTCTTGTAATACCTCTTCAGGTGTTCCAGTAGCCAAATTGACTAGGTCATTTTTTTTTACGTTTGGGCTGGAGTTGTCAGAAACGGTTTTAATATTGACCTTTTTGTAATTTCTCTCATCTCCCATTCCTCTCCACACTCCATTAGAGAAGTACACCCTCTTGTTGTCACTAGGTACTCCATCTGGTAATTCTACATATTGAGTAGGAAAATTTCTTTGGATGCCTTTAGCTATCCCACTCTCATAAGTCAAAGGATTACCACTGGGGTCAGTAACTGTTTCTCCCTTGTTGATGAAGGTCATGATCAGTCTCAGCTGGCTGACAATAGTTGCATTATCTTGAAGCCCTCCTGCCGTAAAATATGGACAAATAAAGTAGATGCAAATACCAGAACCAATTCCCGTACTAATAGCGATATTGACAACTTGGTTACAGTCTTCAATGAATGGAGTCAAAATTTTTCGGTATTTATTAGCCTTAGACGCCACCGACATCCACTCGTCAACAATCAGAATTTTGCGGCCTTCATAGTCGAGGTAATCTTCTATTAAATTTCTAGCCTCATCAATGACATCTTCAGCTGGCTTACTTTTTAGACGGCCAATATCAACTTCTACTTTCCAATAACAATGATTCCAGCGTCCATCTTGATCAACTTTTTTAGCGGCAAGATTGACCATGTATACTCGGTAGCCTTCTGCCGCTTTTTGTTCGGAAGCTTTAGCGATCGCTCGTGTCTTTCCGCTTCTCTGCTGCCCTACAATACAGCCAGATTTGTCAATGTTCTCAAGCAGGTCATCGTAACCACTTTTTACTTGCAAACCTGGCCGCTGATAACTATGGGTTTGAATTACTACTTCCAGATCTTCCTTCTCTTCAGGCTGCTGGTATGGCTGACTGTTGGCCTGATCCTGAGGTTGGTTATAACTGTAACCTTGGGTTTGTTGTGGCGGGACGTAACTATTTAGGTACTGCTGCGCCATAGGTAAGTGTTTTGCTTGGGGGACAGCTCCGGGGACGTCTATGGTCTGAATGACTGGGAAAGCTCTTGCTACCTCATCTAGCATGTCGAAATAGGGGGAATCTAACTGGTCGTCGTACACGCTTTGGCACATTTCCAAGTAGGTATCCCAACGCTGCTGAGGAGGAACTCTTTTTTCTAGAAATAAAATTACCTCCCTAACTGAGGATTCAACAAACCTCAGCTCACAGGCTTCTAGAGGAGTTAAAAACTTACCTTTAGACTCGCTTGTCCTTGTCTTGTCTGCTGTAGGACTAGGGTTACTTCGCAAGCTTATTTGTCGGTTATAATTTCCCGACATTAACTGTTCCTTAGTGTATGTTTGGGAGGTGGCCTCGGGTAGCGCATTATTTTGCAAATCTCTAATGCTGCCTTTTACTTCACTAAATGACCAAGAAAAAAATTTAACTTTTCTGGTATGAGAGGCATCAGCTATTAGCGTTAATAAGGTGGAGATGCCTCCCATTGCTAGAGCAGCAGCTCCAAGAGTCGGTGCAGCGCTAAAAGTTCCTAAACCTAGAACAATAGCAGCAATCCCCATTCCTTCAGACACATTTACCCTTTCTTCGCGATCGCAGTTCCCTTGATTCAATAAATTAAGTCTTTCTTTTACCCATTTCCTAACGGTAGTACTTTCTGGCTCAGGGTTTTCCAATAGCGCCCGGTTTGGAAACTGTATGACAAGTTTCTTTGACATAGTTCAATACTCTCCTTCTGCAAATTGATAAATATAAAGGCCGCAGCTGAAACCTTAAAAGAGTGGAGCCTTACAACAAAGCTAAGCACCTATTACACGCAGCCAGTTAACCATTAAAGGATCCACTCTTTTTGCGTTAACTTCTAACCGCAAAATTATCTTGCGGCCTTTATATTAAGCATTTAAGCGTTCTTATGTTGATTTCTGGCTAAGTTCATCAAGTAAAATAGAATTCCCACAGAAATAGAAGCAACGCTAATAAGATTCAAGAAAATAATCCACCCGCCGAGCAATAGTCCTATACCTTCTGCCAATGGATTACGTTGACTGAAAGCAATGATAAACTCAGCAATATACGACAAAACCCCAATGGCTATTACTGCAACAATCACTGCCATATGTGCATTTTTTAAATAAGGGTTGTAGAAAAACGTGATACACAATGTCTGCAACATGTTAGTAATTCCTGCCAATATCAAGCCGATAACGAACATCGTCCAATCAACTTGAGAGAAGTAATACAGCAAGCCATTCATGCCGCCTCCTTTAAGTCCTATCCAAGAGTCTCCTGGATAGGGGCTAGGGAATAGACCTGGACCATCTACTAGGTAGTAATAAAAGTTATCTATAGACATGACAACTAACCCTATTAGCAGACAAACAGCATAAAACAAGTGAGCTTCTTTCGATACAAAAGCAAATCAAATAAATTCCCCAATAGCTGCTGCGACAGTGGCCAATATTGAAAAACCTTTCTTGAGCAACCATCGAATTGTTTCTAGAAACATTACCGAGCCTTTTTCCTCTTTTTTGAAAGAGTAGTTAAGGTCTTCTGTTTCATGAGCATAATAAGAGCCTGAAGCGTGAGCTGAGCCTGCATATGTAGTTACAGTGTCACCTGTGTAGGTTCCTTGAGTTCCTATATATCGTTCTCTAGAGCTAGCCATAAATCAAACCTTTTCCATCAATTTCTGGTGTTTTTTGCAGTAAAAATTAGCTAAGTCCACTTCGTTTTTAATATTTGAAGACTTTAGCGCGGGTCTTTTCAGAGTTATTACAGCCGCTCCTACGCAAAACCGAGGAGTGTTATCGTCGGTCAGCAACGCTAGACCGCCAGGGGCATTGTCTGCATGTCGCTGAAGACTTTCCATAGAGTGATGTGGAGGGTTGTTATGAGATGGAGAAAAAATATAGTCAGACAACACCACTACTTTCCCCCCGTCTACAATTTGGTGTTTTGCTTTGGTATCTGCTAATTCCCTTTGCCGTCTTAGGTCTTCCTGCTGGTCTTGTAGCAGGTAATCTTTCTGTTCTTGCCTTCGGTCAAATTGCTCCTGTCTTGCGATCGCTTGTTGTTTCTTAGCGGAATTCTCCATCCATTTCGCAGGCCAGAAAAACATCATCATTACTAACACCGACCCCGACATGCAATTTGACCAGAAAATTAAATCTTTTTTCATCTGTCTCCCTCCTATTAGCCCCCTTGTAAGTCAATACAAGGGGGCTTTAATCCTACTTGCTAGCTATTCTTCCGTTCGCGTAGCGTCGGCTTTGCCGATGCATTAATGGCCTTGAACTTTTCCAGAGCCTCAGTGGAAGTCATTTGGGTTCGAGGAACTGATGCGGTAGGGGGAACTAAGTGGTTCACCATTCCTGCCTTTAGACCAGGGGTAAAGGTTTGACGAAAGGCAGTCAAGCTGTTCTTGATGGCCTGGCCATAAAGCTTCAAGTTCCCCTCTAGGTGGTTCTCTTGCTCTTGAACAGCCGATTCAAAGGCAGTCTGGTTGATAAACCCAAACAACTCTCGATAAAGCTGGAACTGATCGGGAACCATCTCCATTACTAGCTCTGGAGGAATGTCTACCCCACGTTGAGCTAGAGCAGCACTAATTGAATTCCCCAAAGCCATATCTGCATCATTAGGAGACTGATAAACCATTTCTCCCCCAACTGTACTGCTGCCATCTCCAGAACCATTCAGTAATCGTTGAGCTTGAGTGTTGGTTTCCCCAATTACTTCGTCAATCATAATGACGTCATCTAAGGAGACTGTCTCGCCATTATCTAAGTTAATCCCCTTTGCCTTGGCTAACTTATTTAGTGCTACGTCGGCTTGTTCGTAAGTCTTTTTTCCATCCTCTACAAGCATGTCTAAAGCTTGAGTTCTGTTTAGTTGTTCTTGATTTGCCATTGCTTGTACCTCTCTTCTAATGTGCTAGGCTTTACAACTTTTATTAGCTTTAACAACTGAAATGCTGCTATCTTATATCTCATATTTGGCGAATCCATGAGAACTGATACCAGCCAAAACAAGAAAGTCTGGTAAATCAATAGACCTCTTATTTTACTTCCCCTCTTGCACCCTTGCGATATATAGAAATGGTAAGAAAGTAGGATTCGATCTGAACTTTCTGGGAAGTTTAATATCCCCCAATCTATTACCCCTCTTCGCCATCTAGAGGTCTGCTCTTGGGAAATTTTGTACTTCTCTTTAACTTGTTCTCTAAACATCATCCTTTCAGGTTTGTAGGAAAGGAAAATGTCATAAACAAGGTTGACGTCAGACGTTGTGTCGCCACTCTGATCAGACAATAGGTCAAATACGGGGTCAACCCTATTGCCGTCTGTCTGATCAGAATATACTGTGATGCTTTTTATACAACCACCTCTCTTTTATTAACATCTAATCGCAACAGTGATTGTCAATATCAAAGACACGACCTTAAATAAGTGACTCGTGTGATCGTCGAAAATCAACTAGTTGATTTTTCCTGTTTCCAAACACTGGTCGCGAAAATTTAATCGCTATCAGACGTGATAATTAGTGTCAATAGCCTTATCAGACTACTTAGATGTCTGATAAGGCTTATCAGACATTGTTATTAACTAGGGCAATCAGTTAACGTCTGATTGCAAGAAAACTTGATACTTATCAGGCATTAACTACATCCAGTAATTAATGTCTGATAGCGCTTATCAGGCTGTCTGATAGGCTATCAGACGTGCCTGATAGATTTATCAGACGTTTTATCAGGCACTGAAAAGATTCTGATTATTAGTTAAAAGAGGTTGCTGTAGTGAGGCCAATTATCGTTACCTCATCGTTACAGCCCGCTATTAAGACATAAGTAACTTATCAGCGCCATCGTCCCGTAGGTGCAACCGCTAACAAAGATAGCGTTCAAGAAAAACGTCATCATGATCATTTAGTTTTCTAGGTGCTGTAGCGACCTAGAAACACGTAATAATGAATCTAGGTCTAGTTTCTGGCCTACTAAAGCGGGCACTCGTGTTTGGAGTTAAGGTGCTCGCTTTTTCATTCACATTTCTATACTAGCGAGACATTTTAATTTTGTCAAGTGAAATTTGACATTTATTTTAAAAATGACTTAAATTTGAGATGTACTATAGATAAAAAGCGCTCAAACCAGTGGAAATACAGTACATCAAGACCATATACATAGAAGGATTAGCAGCCAAGATCAAGAGAATAAGAAAAGAGGCCAAGCTCAAAGTTACAGAGCTAAGTAAAGCAGCAAACATGACCAGAGCTTATTGGTATGCGATAGAAGGTGGGGTCATAACACGCATTCCAGAGACTACCCTCCGCAATATAGAGGAAGCACTGCAAGTTGACTTAGGAGTAAAAATGCTTTGCTGCGACACTGCCTCCAGTACCATCTCAGATTCGACCCACATCCATCAAGAGAACAAGGGGGAGTCGGAGGTGAGCGATTGATTTTTCATTCTTGAGGCGATCGCGAAGAACTTGGGTTTCTCGATAAAGCACTTTACTTTACATTGGTAATCCCGCAATTTGGCTACGCCGACGTTGCGAGATCGCACCACTGGGACAAACCCTTGACACTCTCCTCGTCCATAGGAGGACACCCGGAAAGGTTATGCAGGTGATTGATACAAATAATTTATATGTTTTGCAATGACCGATAAGTTATTCAAAACAATCAACTTTTTTTTTAGGTCAACTAAACAAAGTCTGCTTATGGTTACTCGACTATTTTTCAATTAAATAAACAAAGTCAACTTATGACAAATCGGCTATTCCTTAGTCAACTAAGCCAAGTTAGCTTGATAAAACCAAGAAATACTTTCAGTCAACTAAACCAAGTCAACTTAGCGCAAACTGGATTTTTGTCCTGAGATCCGATATTTTTAGAGACGAAAGCCAAGTCTAGCGGTATCATGACTCCAACAGCCAAAAAAAAATGGCTAGACCGCGCGGCCTAGCCCAAAAACTTTTACAATTCTAAAAAAGTGAAAAATCTTTATAATTCTAAAAATTTTCACCCTTTCGTTTTAAGCTTATCTGTTAATACCAGAATTGAAAACTCTCCTCAGGAAGATGATCGGTTCCCTGAAGCTCTATACTTACCGCCCCGAGATCCATCAAGCATACTTCCCAAGTCTACCCAAAACGGAGAGACAAGTCAAGAGCAAGGCGAAATAGGAAAGTCACCATTTCCCCACATATTCGATCGACACTACAAAGAGTTGAAGCTCTCAGCGATCGCAGACCATGTGATAGAAGCCTCAGAGATGTGGTCAGATGACGGACAAGGGGCTAGAGACTCTTGGGTGAACCAAACCTTAGAGTCAAAGGAACTAGAAAGACAGAACGGTGGGCACGTAGCCAAGCGGGAGCTGTGGAGGTTTAACTATATTGGCGATGGAGCTTGGTTTTACCCGGAAACCCGTGGAATATCAGCAAAACCAGATAATCCTTTCTACTCCAAGAAAAAGAAAGAGAAAGGTCCACTAGAGAGAAGTCCATTCTATTGGAAAAAGAATAGACTGAATGAGTTAGGTACAGAAGAGCAGGTCAATCGCAATCCAGTAAAGTACGTCCGTCCTCCTGGACAAGAGGCTGGGATTATCAAGCCTTCAATTTGTGAGCAGTCAGCAATTGAGATAGCTACAAAGCATGGACTATTAGACAAACTCCCATACGGAAAGGACGCCCGACGTTGGCTAAAGGCGAACCTCCCCGAAAAAGCCGAGGAATTTAGGGGACGAGAAGTACACGGAGGCACGATTTTTTGGGATTGGCTAAAAAAACACCCAGAAGTCCCCATCCTATTAACTGAGGGGTGGAAGAAGACTTTGTCTGCGATTAGTGCTGGGTATCCGGCATTAGGAATCGCTGGTATAACTATGCATTCAGAGAAAAAGAGTGACTATCCAAACCAGACTCCTCCTCTCAAAGAAGAACTCCTAGAGTACTGTCAGCCAGGTCGGGGATGGAACTTAGCGTTAGACCAGGACGAGAAGAAAAAGACGAGACAGAATGTACACAAGTCATTGTTGGTGATAGGATCAAAACTCAAAAGACGCGGATGTAAAGTCAACATAGTTGAATGGCTCCCCAGCCAAGGAAAAGGGGTAGATGACTTTCTGTATGCTCACGGACAAGAGGCTTTTGAAAAACTAGTTGAAGTGGCAAACCCTTTTGCTACTTGGAAGGTAGACCCAAGAAGATGCTTAACCAAGGGAGAAGGCAAAAGGTTTATTGAAATCAAGAAACGATGGTTGACTTTTGATAACTTGCCATCTCATGAAGAAGCACTAGAGTCGGGGTTTCTGGGCATTAAGTCTCCAAAGAATACAGGCAAGTCTACAGTACTAAATGAATACCTGCCAGGATTTACTGAAATGGGTCTTCCAATTTTTAGTTTGTCTAACAGAGAACAGCTAGCCAGAAGCTTGGCAAAGAACTTAGGTATTTTCTATATCGATGACACTACAGCACAGATGCGAAGACTCCTTAATGCCTTGGCACTTTGCATAGATTCTTGCCATCCAGAGTCAAAAGCTCAAATAATAGCCAGGGACTGGGTTGGGTGTGTTGTCTTATTAGATGAATGGACTCAGATTCTCCTTCATTTACTATTAGGGGAGACTTGCAAGAAAAAAAGAATCCAGATTATCACGACTTTTGTTGAGATACTGAGAAATGCCTCTCTGGTCATTGCTTTAGACGCGGACTTGGATGACGTTTCAGTCAATTATTTAAAAAATACAACAAAAGCTGAAGAGCCAATCATAATTCACAACACAATAAAGCTTCCAGGGTATACTTCCTTTATTTTTGAGTCAAAGGATGAATGGTTAACTAAATTAGTGGCGCATATTGCTGATGGCGGAACCCCTTACATATTCCTATCGGCCAAGAATTATCAATCAAAATGGGGCTCCTACGATATGGAAAAGTTCCTGAAATCTCTTTTTCCACACCGCAAGTTTTTGAGGTGTGATGCTGACAGCGTGGCAGAGCCAGGACACCCAGCTCAGGGCATAGCTAGCTCTATAAATGAATATTGTGAAGCGAATCCTGGGGCAATAATAATAGCCACTCCTACTTTAGAAACAGGGGTAAGTATTGACGTCGATCACTTTACAGCGGTTTTTGCGTTTGGAAATGGGATAATCCCCGAGAACAGCCTGCGGCAAGCGGCTGGGCGAGTGAGAAAGCCTGTTCCTCGCTATTTTTATGTGACCAAAGACAGCAAAAGAAGGTATGGAAAGAAGGGGGTCACTCTTCCTGACTGCTACTGGGCGGAACACAAGAAATTTTACAATGACTTACAGCAAGCATGGATAGACCAAAGCTATAGACTGGGCTTTTTGAATGATGAAGATCAAAGGCTTTACCAAGAAGACCCTAGTGCTCCTTTTGTGCCAGAACTAGCGATGAGAACACTATCCGAATTGGCTACTAGGTTCAATGAAATAGCTCCAGATTACCGGGAGCATGTAATAGAGGGATTGAAGAGAGAGGGGCAAAAAGTACTCCCTGGATATATTACAGATAGAGATATTGAATTATCTGGGATGAACCCAAAAAATCTAAGTGCCTCCCTTACTGATTGTCGGAACAACATGTACGAAAAACACAAGGCTGAGATCGTTAAAGCGGAAGACTTTACCGATGAAGAGGACTTCCAGCAGGCATGCGACCGCTTACAAAAGACTAAAGAAGATCGGGACAGGGTTCGGAAGCACAAGATTCAAAAGCGATACGGTTTTGTAAGTGAAGAGCTCATAGAACTAGACGACAAGGGGATCGGTCCAAAGATTGAACTACTGTACTTCACGACAGTAGGAGAGAAATTCTTAGAGGCACGGGACAAAGCCTTGGTTACTCCACATGTAAACGAAGGGGCTTTCCTCCTGCCTGACGTTATCAACCCTTTGATAACGCCTAAGAAGAAAGTAGCCAAGATAGTCCTTGAGTTCATGACGTCTGAGAAATGGTGCAGGATTGACCTATCCGACGGTGAGAAGAAATACACAAACGAATCCCCTGAATTGATCAAGTTTAAGCAAGGGATAACTCACCCTGAAGTAAGGAAACAGCTAAGGAGGGTTGGACTTGGGGACTACAAACCAGAGAGTACTCCCTATAACTTATTTAAAAAATTTCTTTGGACTGCTTTCGGGATAAAGATGAAAAGAACGAACGAGAGACAATCTCAACGGAAGGAGAAGCGCCATTACTTTTATCAGATTTCTCAGACGACTGGATCACTAAAGATTAAGGATCAAGTCTTTGAGTACAGGCTGAAGAAGGATGAAGAGAGGCAAAAAGAAAGGGAGAAGGAGCTAGAGGAAAATGGACCACCAAGAATTTTAGAACTCCTGGTGATGGGACGGGAAATAGAGAATCCTATAGTCTGGCCAAAAGATAGAGCGATTGTGTAGCCGCTATTGCCGCTCATTCACACCCTAAAAAAAAGTAAAGATAACAAAAGCATTTAACAGAATATACCGATTTTATTACAAAAGTCGGTATATTCTGTTGTCTTTACTTTTTAAGTGTCTAAAAAACAATAAATATAGATAGATAAAAAACTCTTCTAATTAATATTGCGCGGCAGGAGGGGTGGATTGAGTGGTGGTGGCGATGGCCCATCCGGAAGTGGAGCAATGGCAGCTTTTGGAGGTGGGGCAATGGCGGGAACTGATGGAGCATGTGAAGACTAGGGTGCAGGGTACCAATTCAGACCCTAGTCTCACAACCATATACAGAGAAAAGAAAGGCGTCCAGGATACCACCCATTGTTAACAGCAATCCTACTAGTGGTCTAATTATGGACAGTCGATCGGCACACCCTCAATAGAAAAGCCCCCAGTAGTACCCATTGGGGGCACAAAAAGCAATAGTGATTATCCTTGGATGATTTCATGGTGGCATCTTTGTTGGGTCTCTTTAAGAGCCAGGAGTAATCAACTAACTGTTGTCTTTTTCCATCGCAGCAAAAGAGAACAACCGACAGCTAACAATACAGTAAAGTAGTATAAAGCCCCTTATGGCCTAAAGTAGTACAAAGTCTTATTGGCTCCCATGTTTTCCCGTGAAGTACTGCAACGACAACGATCGCGGCGATTTTGAATAATTCTCGTCGAAACTACAAATTTTGCCGAGTTCAAGAGCAGTCTGATCGAATATTATGCCGGTGAGATTGATGAACCCATTTTTCAACTAGACTTTGAGGGGGACGGCGGTATCATCACCGTGTAACCCTCCAATAAACAGAAGTATGTATAGCCCCGCCTTCTGGACCTTTTTTGCAGCATCGATGATGGGTAGACAATTTTGGACACATATAACCCTTTAATCAGAGGAGCGATCACATGGCCCCGGAGGAAAGCGATCGCGTCAAATATGGAAAAACCAGCAGCTTTAACTACTGATTCTGCAAGTCCATGTGAGTCTACAGCTCCGCCTCTGCGAAAACGGCTGAGATTAGTATTGAAACTCTTGCCCAGACTGGGCTGAATACCTCTGCGATAGCAATCGAGATTACCCTTGATGTTACCCCCGAGAAGCCCTTTGCTAGTTGGTTTTAATGGCCTTGCAGATGCGATTGATGTGAACCCCCTTTGAAGTGGGTGTGGAAAGTTTTTCGCTGTTGATGCGTACGCGCTTTGCTGCAGAAAATCCTGGTTTAACGGTGTAATCCGGCTTTTGTTCATTCGGCTCGGCGGACTCAACCGGACTAAGCATTGACAAGGCACTGATAGCTCCCCTTACCTGATCCGGTCGCACCTCCAAGTACTTGTACAACTCATCCAATGTCCGATGCCCGGATATTTCCTGGATTACCCGCAGGGGAATTCCAGCGTTACTTAGCTGGGTGAGTGCTGTCCTGCGGAAACTATGAGTACTGACCCCTTCTATATCCACACGCTTACACGCCTCCCGAAGGATCCAGCTGGCGGCATCTGAGGTGATGTGCCCTTTCCCGTGTCTCCCTGGGAATAGATAGTTTCCCCATTTCGGAGGGTGGTAGTCCGTTAAGTGTTTTCGCAAATCTTCTAGTACCGGGATGGTCCGGGTGGCAAGCTTTCCCTTTGTATTTCCTTTCCTGAATAGAACCACGGGACGCACGGAACCTTTGCGATCGTAAACATCCCTTATCCTTAAGGTCACCGCTTCATTGACCCGACAGGCAGTGTAGAGCATTACGGCAAACAGCGCCCGGTCTCGTGGCGGGTTAAGGGTTGCCCCTTCGTTGAACAGGATCTGAATTTCCTCTGTGGTTAAAATCTTTGCCTGGCCATGGCGGTCGATTTTCATGCCGCACGCCTCAATACACCCATTTCGTACCATTGAACAGCTTGGGTGTCCCCGAGTCAATACAATGTGGGTGCGATCGCGTAGCGTGGACTACGGTCAATCGTTTCAAAACAGTCTCTCAGTTAATAAACACAATCAGTCAGGGTTTATTAAGAACTATTTCCAGTTTATTGACAAGAACTACTTACTATACTAAAGTAATACAACTAAACTTCCCTATCCCCTCTCCTATATATGATTCTGGCTAATGAAAGCTAAAGAAGTTCTGAGACGATATGCAGCAGGAGAAAGGGATTTCCAAAGGGTAAATCTTAGAGGTCAGTCATTCCGGGGAAAAGACCTTTCCGGGGCAGATTTTAGTGAAGCTGATTCTGTTAGTAGTCAGCAAAGCTATGCTAATCAAACTAACCACGAGGGAGCTGACAAAAACCTAGCCGAAGCAGCAGCAGAAATCCAGCAACTTATGGAGCAACTATCCCAGACTAATCCCACTACAACAAGCAAAGAAAAGATGATAGTCGTCAGTGAAGTTGTTGACCGAATTGAGAATAACCCAACCCTAAAAGCTAAGGTAATCAATTCTTTGAAAGCTGGAGGAGTGGAAGCTTTCAAGGAAGCCCTAGACCATCCCTTGGTTAACATCTTGATGGCTACCATTGAGGGATGGACAGAAGCTTAGGAGTAAGCTATCAGTTATCATTCCCTGTTCCCTGTTCCCTATCCCCTGTTTCCTGCTCCACACGCCAAGCAGTTTCCCTTCCAATCTTCCCCGATTTAACAAACACCCAGGAACCCCTCCTGTAGGTATCCTCACCCTTCCTGGTGTGAGGTTTTACTTTTATCAATTCTCTGACCTCCGATGTGGTCAATAACCACCGTTCCTCAGCAGCCATCTTCAACTGCTGCATGTATTCTATGGGACTCAAGGGCTGCATTCTGTTGATATTAGCTCTCTCAATACCAGAAGCAATGGTATTAATGAACACTTCTAATGCTTCCCGTTCTGCGTTCCAAAACCTTGTTCGGTGAACGTCCGGCGAACTGTCCGGTGAACTGTCCAGGGAGATACCTTCCTGACTATCTTCCGTAAACCCTTCGGTTAATAATGGCTCAAAATCTTCAAAGGTTCCACCCCTTTCCAAATGGGTGTTTAAACGATCCAATTCTTCCAGTTGTTCACCGGATATAAAGGAGCGAGTCCCCTCTTTGTTGGGCTTGATATTGGCATGCTTAAATCGCTCGTAAAGAGCACTGCGACCTATATTGTATCGGGTCTGTAAATCCTTGATAGGAAACTTGTCTATTTCTTGAGTCATAACCATTTGCTGGATGTTCGTTGAATGTCCACTGGATGTCCACCGGATGTCCACTGAACATTTTATATCCATCCAGAGGAAATAGGGAGTAGGGAATCGGGAATCGGGAATCGGGAATCGGGAATCGGAAACATCGTTTAAAGATTTCGTGAAGAATCGGGATTATTGTTGACTATTTTTTGGTAGTCACTTATTATACTGTTGTTAGTTATATATAACAGGATATTTTAGAAAAATTTATGTTTAGATCCAACGTAGTTCAGAAACTAGCAAGTACCTCTCCCAAGGATTTTAGGAAAGCACTGTTATTTACAGCTTCCACATTGACTGGGGCTATGGTAGCTTTCTTCTCTTCCCAAAATCCTGCCTCTGCGCTGACTTGGGTATTCCAAAATGTTAAATTTGATGACGGTGCAGATTTGATTGGACAATTCGACTTTTCCAATGGGGAATATTCAAATTTCCTTATTGAGCCTACTGGTGGTGATACCGCTTTATTTCCGCCATTCATCTATTCACCATCAACCTCATTTGTTCTAGGTAGTAGTGATTCGAGATCATTAAGTTTAAGGAGTAACGCAACTGTCCTTGTTCCAATTTTTGGTGGACCCCAATTCAGAATAGATAGTATGCGTTCTCTTTTTATTGATTTTGCGCAACCTTTAACAGAAGCTGGAGGGTCTATTGATCTTCAAAGGACAGCCGGACTTGGCGGAGATTCGGAGTTCAGCAGTTTATCTACATCCCCTCCGTTTGGGAACCGGGCATTAGTGAGTGGCTCTGTGGTTTCTGTACCAGTCCCCGAACCTACCTCCACCATCGGCTTCCTCACCCTCAGTACCCTCAGCGCAGCCTCAATCCTCAAGCGCAATCTGAAGTCATCCAAATAATGTAATATTACCGGCATTACAAATTCCGCCTATAAATTGACCTAGTTCCTATTTCCGACACAAATCAAAAGGGACTAAGTTGATTTTTATTTAAAACACATAATTCTTATGTCGGTATTAGGTAGACACTCCGATTTGAGTATGGCTTTCCATGGGAACTAGGTAGACATTTCGCTTGGACTGCTGTCTCCTACTCTTGATTTTTCGCAAATTGTGCCGGTAATCCCCAGACAAGGAACTTCACTATCACTTGGTCATAAATTTATTGAGCTTCCCCTATACTTACCACTCCCACCTTTTACTTCATAGTTTAATCTTCATAATTAATACTTACTTTATATTTGATAATTTGTCCCTAATAGGGTTTGATTTTTCATAGTTTAATTTTAATTAATCCTTAATAATCTCGGCTCTTCCGGCTTGGCGGTGATAAGGCAAGCTTATATCACGTAATTCCGCCAGTTCCAGCCACGTTGATTTTCGATTTCGTGCCTTTTGATACGTTTTAAACCACAGATCCGGAAGAGCCATAATCTCTAGTTTAATCTTCATATTTGATAATTACTTCACACTTTAGTCTTCACAATTAATACTTACATCATATAGCAGTCCTAAATGATTCGTGAAATATATTGGCCAAAGCGTTCGCTATAACGCTTGCCCAGCAACAATTCCAGATTTTGCTGATTTTACAAATGATTTAGGATTGCTATATTTGATAACTTATCCCTAATAAAGCTTATTTTTTCATAGTTTAGTTTTAATTGATTCTTGATCTTTTCTAGTTTAATCTTCATAATTGATAATTACTTCACACTTTAGTCTTCACAATTAATACTTACATCATATTTGATAATTTATCCCTAATAAAGCTTGATTTTTATCTAGTAAATGAATTATTCTAATCACTAGAAAGAAAATAGGGAGCTAGTTTACTCCCCATCGGTAAGATAGCTGTTTCTTGATTATTTTCGGGTTCCCTTACTGCCAAAGATTGTGGTTGCCTGAATAGACATGGTGTTTAACACTCCCTTGAATATTAGATTCCTGAGGGGGTGACATGCAAGTTAAAATCCTTACTGGATAATACGTTCAGCCGATCTGTTACAAAAAGATACATGGTATTTTGGACTGACGTTGGACATAGTTATAAGGGTTTGAGGTTCCAGAAAATCATTCGTAGGGTCAATTTGCGAGTTGATCTAGGCTAAGATAAATGGCCTCAAAGCCTTATCTAGTAAGCTTTTCATTGCTCATGTTACCCCCTCAGATTAGATTCTAGTGGGTGAAGTGGAAAATATTTTATTTCCAAGTAAAGCTGTAAGGATTTGATCAATTGATTAACTCCTTGCTGCTTACTATTGGCTTGTTTTTGACTAGGAAAATCAAACATGAAACTTATTTATAGAACCATTACATCAACAGCGATTGCCTCAACAGCTATTCTTGGTATTTCTGGTAGTGCAGAAGCAATCAATCTGACCCTTGATATAGGGTCAAACTTTACAAGTAGCACATTTGGAGTTGATACTGGTTTTGTCCCACCGGACACAATGGGTGCAGTTGGTTTGGATCATATTGTTGAACTAATCAATGGACGTTATAAAATCTATGAAAAACCAACAGGTGAAGATGTTAAAAGTCTTTCACCTGATGTGGATATTTCACTTGATGAATTTTGGAAAAGAGCAAATGTTACTCCAATGGGGGATACAACGGCTCTATCGAAATCATTTGATCCTCGGGTGCTTTACGACCCCTTTAGTGAGCGGTGGTTTGCCACATCAGTAGATAATGCACAGAACGCTAACAATATCCTTTTTGCTGTATCTGAGTCCTCCAATCCCATTGATGGGTGGACTGGCTTTAGCATTGATAGCGATTCAACTGATCAGCGTTGGGCTGATTTTCCCACATTAGGATTTGACAAAAATGGGGTTTATATATCTACTACTTTGTTCGATATTCCAGATAGTGGAGATGATGACGGAGTACGATCTTTGGCTGCGGTTGTAGCACTACCAAAAAATGATTTGCTAGCAGACACGCCAAGAATTAATGATGAAAAACCAACTTTTGAAAACAGGTCAGATATTGGTTTTAACAACCAGCCAGTTGTTAATTTAGACAATACGGATATACCTGCAATTCTTTTATCCAATATATCCGACAACCAATTTAGACGCTCAAATATTACAGGAAACATAAACTCACCAACACTTATACCGAGCGGTACAGTTGATGTTATGCGGTTTTCTTCACCACCAAGTGCCGAACAACCAGGTCCTAAGCAAAACATTGATACAGGAAATAATCGCTTTAGCTCAAATCTAGTTTTGATAAATGGCTCAATTTGGGGGGTTCAGTCAGTAGAAAACTTTGGTCGTTCAGCACTACGTTGGTTTGAAATTGATGAAGCTACTAACCAACTCCTTCAAGAAGGTTTGATTGCTAGCCCTGAACTTAGCTTTTACTATGGTTCTATTGCCGTTAACGAATATAACGATGTTGTAATCGGTTTTAGTGGATCGGGTTCGGGTGAGGAACAATTTGTTAGCAGCTATGCAGTTGCTGGTCAAACAGTTGGTGGAATTACGACCTTTAGTGACCCACTGTTGTTAGAGGAAGGTGTTGCCGACTATGAGTTGATTGGCAGGGATGATCCCCTACGCCGCAATCGCTGGGGCGACTACAGTGCGACAGTTGTTGATCCTACTGATCCCTTTACTTTCTGGACTTTCCAGGAGTTTGTTTCGGCTGAAGATATATGGTCTACGCAGATTACTGAGCTCAGAATTGCTAGTGCAGTGGTTTATGAACCGACTTCGGTTTTAGCCCTGCTTGCAATTGCTGGTTTAGGAACTAACGCTGCTTTGAAGAAAAGGAAACCTACCAAGTGCTCATCTATTAAGTAGGGCTTGCTGGAAAAACCGGAAACCCAATGGCATCAATGCTTTGAGCCACCTTAACAGTTGCTTAAGTTCAAGGAAATCTGGTAAAATCTGTCAAAACCCTTGCACCGCCATCAGGGAAAATGTACCAAAAAGTTGAGTCAGCCCCCAGCCAACCGGAAGATTTTGAACTGCCCTTTGAGGGAAAGTTATCACAAAATAACCGTTGGGTAATCATGGCTAATCTAGCTATGCAAGGATTTAAACGTTGGGCAAATTCTATATAAATTTTTTGGCGAAGGGTCAAACCTTCGCCAAGTGAGATGACTCACATCTTGCACTAAGAAATAGTGAAGCCTTAATCAAACAGTTTTAACCAAAGGTGCGACCCGTGGCGAATTTAATTCGCCACGGGTCGCACCTCTTTTATGCATAGCCGACTAACCATAAAGGCTTCACTATCCTTACGGTAACTTCTGACCCTGTTCCGCTACCTGAATGCCAGCAACGGAACTAGTTCCCATTAGACTCAAAACCACCCTTATGTAGCATCCAGCCTCAACAACCTGGCAGGACTGTACGATAACCAGGGTCGGTACGAAAAAGCGGAACCCCTCTACCAACAAGCCTTAAAAATAGCCGAGCAGGTATTAGGTAAAATTCATCCCAATACTCTCCTGATCAACCGCAATCTCACAACCCTACAACTTACAGTTCTACAAAAATACGATTAGCCCACTTTCCGCTTTCCGCGTTCGCGTAGCGTGACCTGCATGTCAATCGCGTAGCATCTCCAAGGCGAGAATCATGCACCATCCAAATCCCAATGCACTGCCTCTACTATGGTTAGATTTAGCATAAGTTATCACTATCAGCTGGTCTTTATGCTAAAGTGAGCGATCACGTTATTCACCTAGAAAACTTATTTTTCTCGTGTGATGATACAAAACGGTACAGAAAAAACGGTACAGATGAAACGAATATTTTTAATAGTGGTGGCGATCGCCTGGTTGGGTTTGGTCTTCTTCACTCCTAAAGTCGAAGCTTTGAATTTACCTGAATGTGTCCTAAACGATTGCAATTGCAGTGACTTCGCAACGCAGCCTGAAGCACAGGCTGTATTCAATGTCTTTGTCAAAGACTTTTTCAGATTAGACAAGGACGGTGATGGCATTGTCTGCACTAGTCTCCCTGGTACACCTAAAACTGAAAAAGTTGAGCCTGAAGCGAGTGAGCTTTCTCAACCTAAGTCATTGTCGAAATTGGTGCTAAAACAAATTAAGTTTGGCAATCCCAGTGATGCTGATACTGTACTCAATAATTATCTAATCCCCAAGGAGCAGTTTGTAATCTCATATAATTGCTCTCGCAACCTCGCTAACTGGGTGTCGTGGATGGTGGACGCCAGCTACCTGGGAGATGTTGAGCGTGCTGATGATTTTCGCCCAGACCCCGATTTACCATGCTATCAGCCCACACCACGAGACTACAGAAGAAGTGGGTATGACCGGGGGCACATTGCTCCTAGTGCTGACAGAGACAGCAATAAGGAAGATAACAGCGCCACATTCTACATGTCGAACATAATGCCCCAAAGTCCCTCGAATAACAGAGAGGTTTGGAGGGAACTAGAGGGATATGAACGGGATATTATTACTGAGCTCGGTAATAAAGCGGTTTATATTGTGGCAGGCCCTCTAGGAAATATCGGCACCATTGGGAATGGTGTCACTGTTCCAGAGAGTACATGGAAGGTGATTCTGGTTGCTGGTGCAAATGGCAGTCCCAGCCAGACCATTGCTGTAAATATCCCGAATAACGAGTCGGTGAAGAACACAGACTGGCAGGATTATCTCACAACAGTTAATAGGATAGAAAAACTAACAGGCTATGACTTCTTTAAAGAATTACCCGATGAGATTGAGGAAGTCCTTGAGAGCAAAGTTTATCAACAGTAGACTTACGATTCTACTTCCATAGTTTTTAGGGCAATCCATTGTTCGGACTCAGCCAAGCCTGTTACGAAAACATCGGCTTCAGCTTCTCCTGCTGTGTAGATGACGATCGCTTCGAGGTTTTCTTGTAATAATTTCACCAAGTCTTTGTAGCGTTTTACGTCTTCTCTATCTTCCTGGCCATGCCAGTCTTGTTCTGTGGTGGCATTGAGGAAGAATGTCTCGAAGTCCCTAGTTTTTACTGGTGCCTTTCCTGAAAGTTTAGCGATCACTTCAGCTGTGGGTTCCTCATCAAGGGTCAAGAGTTCCCACAATTCGTCACTTGCGCTGAGCCAGTATAAGTTGTCAATTACGCTGTTGAGTTGTGAGAGCAGGTCAGTCATGGGAGGCAGCGGAGAATGGACGGTACTATTGTATTGCCAACGAGGCTTTTTCACCTAGAAAAAAAGAATGGGAAATAGATGCGTACGCCATTGGTAAGCATGGAAGCGTACGCATCTAAAGCTTGTCTCATAGTGGAGCAGGACCCCTTCCCAGAGTAGACAAATAAACTGCTGCTGGATGCCGAGTAAGAGGTACAGCAGTAGTAAGGGCAAGGGAATTACTTGAATTAGTCGCGCAATGCAATACCGTAGCTATTCCGATAGTAGCACTAGGACGAGCGTAAGACTTATTTGTAACAAACAAAAAGCCATCTTATTTCCCTCAATACCTATTAACGGCATTATGTACACTTTTGGTTATCTTTTTAGTTGCTAACCTAAAGTTGACAAGTAATTCATCTGTCGCGATAATCAACGCCAAATGTTTGGGCTTTCTCTCTTACTCCCTGGGTCGGTCGTCCGATTTAACGACCGCAATGGCCTCCCACCTCTTTTGCTCCCCGGGTCGCGCGTCAGATTAGACTCGCGAAATTGCATACCACATATTTAATTCTCCCTCAACCAGTGGAGAATTAGCAAATGGAAGGATAAGAGAGTCCTATAATCAAGAATCAAAGAATACCGCTTGATAGCACTAACTTTGCCTGTTTTTGGCTCTGCTGTTAATAATGGGTGATAGGTTTTTGTTTGTGACGACTGGCCACAAGCAAAAAAGGCGAATTGTCCAAGGTTGTCCGTTAATCCTCAGGGATGTACGGACAACCTTGGACACTCTGTCCACATCCTTAAGTCTCTCCCTTGTCGGAACGAGAACAGTATTATTCACCTTTGCCCATTGCCGGTTTTGGAAGCCTTGCCAGGAGCTAGTTTCAGATTATTCTTGGGGAAAATTGCCGGAATGGATTGTGACCGCGAAAGCTGTTGCTATGCCTAGGATTGCGCCTGCTTCGGTAGTCGATGAAGTGAGCGCGAATGCTCCACATGGCCTGAATCTTCCATAAATGTGTGGACTGATTTCTCCAAAAATGCAGCGATCGCTTTTAGCGGAAGCGTTAGCTTCATCGCCCACCAAGAGAAAACCCCAGCAATTGCCGGGGTGTGTGGATGAAGCGATATGCCTAGCTTCCTGTTAACCAATCATAGAGTCTGGGTCAATGCCTAGATCCCAGAGCTTCCGCCTCAACTGCGCATTCTCTGCTGCCAGCAGGTCGTCCTCAGCCATCCCAAAAGAAAGGTCTTGGAGCAGTTCTTCGTTCTGCTCTTGCTTCTGCTTCTGTTCTTCATACAGGTATCGCCAGCTCTCTGCATTGTGGTGATGCATCGCCTTCTCTTCTTTTAACTGCTGATTCTGGAGGAACAAGTCTTGAGCTTTTCCCGGAGTATAAGCTCGCCCAAAAGCTTCATCAGCCATTATCTGGAAATTAGATTTGGCAGACGCCATGATTATTCTAATGGCAGCTTCTTTTGTCTTGGGCTTGACCTGCTTCGCGTGATGAGCCCAATATCCCCAGTAAGTAATGGAATCATTGATCTTCCAAAGCGACACATCAGTGACCCCTCCTGATTCCATAATATAAGCCCCTTGGGTCACTGTGAAATCCTTCCCCAGCAGGCTTTTCAGGAGTTTAGACATCGTTTTCAAGGACACTGTGTTAAGCGATGCTTTTACTACGTTTGCTGTTCCCCTGCTACTAAGGTAGTTAATGAAAAATCCAGTGATTGGATCTATCTCGTCCGCTGTGTAAGTGTCGAGAATCTCGTCGGGAGCAATGCGGATGATGGACTTCCGAACTCGTAGTATATTTTCCATGTGTTATTCTTAGAGTAGTTTGTTGAATCACTGTAAGTCACAGTGATTGTGAGCGATCGCATGTTTGTAAGACTAGTGCGGTCGCTTCTTCGTGTATTATATCGCCATCAGAGGATATTTTCAACGACAGCATAGTAAAGTGATGACGCCTTCATAAAATAAAGTAAAGAGAGAGCCCGACATCCTGTCCCTCTTTCTGATTCCATTTCGTAGCAACCCGCGACCACTGTGAAATTCTCTCCCAGTAAGGTTTTCAGCGCTTTAGGCATAGTTTTCACGACCACTGTGCTTCGCATTAGACATCTCCAAAAATTAACCTCAAACCCTTGCACTGCCTGGGTCAAAACCGAGTTTCTGGAGATGTCTATTGAGATGTGGGGCTTCTCGCGCCTTTAGCTAATCCAGTCTGGAATCTCTCTAATGAGAACGATTCTAGGTACCCAGGCTCAACTCCTTTTTCTATAAGGTATTTAGCCAATGAAAAGTACTCTAGGTACCCACCTATGAATCTTCAAGTTTTGCCGAAGGGAGGAAAATCCCTTCGCCGCTACATCAAGGGTTGCGGCGGTTTTTACAGCTAGCCGTAGCCTAACCCCACGTTATTATTTCATTGGCCGGTGTTCTTTTAACCGTTCTGCTGATCAGGTTGTTGTTACCATCAAACTTTTCGGTGGTAACAACTTGTTGTGAACTATGAGTAACTTTATAATCATTGATTCCTTTCTTCTTTAAACCTTTAGCATATTGACAAGCTTGTGCGACATCTTCCAATTGCAAATCCAGATATATTTCTGTCTCGTTAAACCTTTTTACTTCTTCCTCTATCCTTTTGGAAAAGCCGGGAATTGTTTCTTTACCATAGCAGTAATTATTAAAAGAAATATCCAAGGCTGCTCTGGCTTTTTGTTCCGAACCATGGATTTTTAGTTCAGCCAAGAAAAAAGCCATCCTTTTCCCCGTTAGCTTCTTATAAGGCATATCTAAACTCCAGTAATATAACAGTTTTAAGTATATCGCCTTAGTTACTTTGCGATTGAATTTCGCCTTAAAGACCCAATAAGAACAAAGACTTGTCCTACCCTCATGCGGAAAACAGCAACCTTGTTTGATTTTGTACATTACTAATCCGTGCCCAACAACAGACCTACGGTCTTAGCCTCGCCAAAGACGAACCCCTGCCGATAGGAACCACAGAGATCACTCCAGTTGTATTGTCCCAATTCCCTTGCCACAATTGATTACTGTTAAGCACAGTGATTGAGAAAACAGAAAAATGCGCTACATTTGCTATCAGGACATCCCAAAGCCACTGACCTGCGAAAATCCAGAGGTGGGAGCGATCGCAGTTACTTATCTGCATGGGAACAGTTCTCTAGTCGAAGACTGCCAGCTGGTGAAGCTCCGGAAGAAGCTAAAAGTAGAAGAGACAGATACCATATACTTCGTTAACTTCTTCCCAGAGGAAATGATTCGGCAATTTTTAAAATTAGATGCCGTTGTCTACCATTCGCAGGGGACAGTAGAGGAATTTCCTGGCATTATGTCAACGCTAAAAGAGGAATCCTTCTTCGTTAATTTGGTAGAACTTGATGGAGAAGAACTGGTACAGGACGACAGGACTAATGGCTTCGATCAGCTGTTTTATCATCGGAAAGCTCCTGAAATTATTGAGGCTTGTAAGAGAAGCCACAGCAAGCACAAATGGACTATTGAGGAAGGATTGAATCGATACTTTAATGATGGAATTGATGCCGTGCTCAAAGGCATGGACTTCCACGGAGCTATTAGAGCTTATGCGGATTTGATTGAAATTGTACAGGACGAGAATGGCTTTGTTCCTTCCATTTTCGTAGGAGCAGTTGGCTGGATGAACCAGAAGAGATAAGCCAAAAATCCCCCGCAGGGAATTGCAGGGGATTTTTCTAGGTATTTGCTTTAGGAAAGCTGGAGTAGCCCACGGGGAGTACTGTGGTCTACAGTGTCATTATAACATTGGAAAGAAAGGGTTTCCACTGCCAGGGGCTAGTAACTCGTTGATATCGCTTTGTGGCCAATTGTCAACCATGTCTACCAATGGAGTTAGTCGCTTTTCTCCCTTAGTCAGATGTACAGACTTAACGCGCTCGTTAGGAGGGTGGTACCTTCTTTCTAAACTAGAGAAATCCCTTAAATATCCATCCATCTTGTTCGTATAATTAACGCCCGGATAAGTGCAAAAATCCTCCCAACGCTTCCATATTAACCTAGTGGGAAGCATGGAGTCTTTGGGTAAGATAGGAGCGCCAACTAATGGCTTAAAGAATAGGCAATATTCTAGCTTGTTGTTACGAAACCTAAAGTCAAAGTACAATGCAAAATTTGGGAAATTTGCTGTAGCTTGGTTTCGATAATTCCTTATCCAGGAACCGTCGAAAATGAGAAAAACCAGTTGCCGCTGAAAGGTTATAGAGTACTCGGACATCAAAGTCTCTAGCACTTCCATCTTGGAGTGAAACCGTATTTCTGTTTTTAAATAATTCTGAGAAGCTATTTGACACTCAATGCCTATTATTCTGGCTGCATTGATTAGATCCTTGTCATTTTTGTGCCAGTCAAACAATTTACAATACTGCTTGAGGCTGTCGTAGTTAACGCTTGCCATCACTTTTTCTATCTTGGGGTTGACTGGTAGCTGCACCCCCTGAGTCTCCGGCATTACACCGATAAGAGGACGCCGGTGTTGTTGGTTTTATATTAGCCTAGCTTCAGGTTTAGCGCAAGCTTTTTGTGGGATAATGTGTCTAGATTAAATCTAATAAATGTAAATAGTGATTACCTGCAAGTCATCAATAACTTGCAGGTATTTTCATCAAAAAGGAATATCCTCCATATCTTCCTCTGCTGCTTCCTCCTCTTGATAATGGTTAGTCAGAGAATAATTGCTAGATCCAGATTCTTGTTCATCTCTTGCATTGTTTAAAATTTGCATTCCCCTGGTTGCATACTCTTTTGGCAATTTACGAAGATCAGGATGCAAATCCCTAGCAATATTATGAAAATTTCCTGCCCTAATCTCAGCATGTGCAATTGATTCCGCAATGTATTCTGGTTGAGTCGCGATCAGTTCATAAGAGGGTACTATATTCGACCCAAACTTTTCAGGCTCAGGGTCAGGTAAAACAACGGGAATAGCAGTCGAAACAACTTCTGAAAGCTCTTCTTCTGGGCTAACCTCGATAGAGTCCATCAAATCCTCAAAGAAGGTATCTCCAGGGTCTTCAGGGATAACCCCAGGATTTTCTTCCAAAGTTCCATCACTCTCGATATCTTCCAATACAGAATTAACAAAAGAGAGTCCTTTATCCATTACCTCAGTTAAAAAGCTTAAGCAGTACTCTCCAACCCTTTTGATTAATGGAGAAGCAGTATTTGCCGGGTGAGGAGCAGACTCAGAGGAACCTTCTAGCTCTTTGATTACTTCATCGACAACGTCCGGATGCCACAGGATGCGAGAACCTCGTTGCTTAGCCTTGCCTGCTGCGATCGCGACATCTGTGGAAAACCACGAGCGATAAGTCTTGCCAGTCCCCGAAGTTACCTCCTTACGCACTTGGTAACCCAATTTGACGAGTGCAGCACTAATTTTGTTAGAAGTAGCCTTAACGGACTTTCCTACAAGGTCTTTTAGTTCCTTTGCTGTCAAATAAATAACAGAGAAAGCCTTTATCAGTGGCTTGACCAGAGCGCAGTCCCACTGTCTTCCAAGCCTGTACGGCTTTCCAGCGGGAAGAACTTGCCATTTGTTCCCTTCCCGGCGTTGGTAGCCCCAATCAACTAGGATCTTGTTTATCTCACGAATACTTACGACGACCTTAGACCCTAGTTCTGCGAGCTCCTCCTGGACGATACAGCAAAGTTTCTTCAGGGAAATAAAGTAATGGTCGGCCACTAGTACTTCATCAGCCGCCTCTTTGGGTTCGGCAGGGCTAGATTGCTCTGTAAACAATAGAGAAAAGTCTAGTGACTGTTTTTTTACAGATACCGGCTCAGGTGCTGGTTCAGGTGTTGGCTCAGATACCGGTTCAGGTGCTGGTTTAGCTACTGGTTCACAAGGGGGAAGAGTTGGAGGCTTCTTCTGAGAGTCTTTTCCTTTGAAAGCTATGGAAAACCATTCGAGGTACTCCGCCCAGATCACAGGGTGAACCCTCATCCCGTTTACTATGTCTCCCTGAAAAACTGCGGAATGTTTTACATGCTCAAGGACAGCTAACTGGGAGAAGTTTACAGTTACTTGATCTCTGTGTCGGATATAGTAGTCGATAAAAATATCAGCTTCTTCAGGAGGGATAGGGACTAAATCAAAATTTCCAGTATCAGACAGTGACCCTTTCCGTTCAGCTTCATAATGTCTTTTCCATAGCCGATTAACTGCTTCTTCTGCTCCGAGTTTCCTTTGTTGCCTAGCCTCTATAGGGTCAACTACCTCAGCCTCTATTACTTTTTCTTCTCCTCGTGAACTGTCGTCTACAGTGATAGCGTCATCATTTTTTGGAGGGAAAAACCCAACCTCAACAGTCTCGATAACTTCTGCTGGCTCGGGTTGTTGCATGGCCCACTGGACAAACCTCTCGCCAAACGATGGGTGAATCCAGATTTCTCCCTTGTTACGGTGAGTAAGGTCAAAGACTTCCGTTACATCCATGTCCTCGTACTCAGCTAATTCCATCTGAAAGGCAATGGTGCTGTCCAGCTCAACAAATTCAGAGAACAGCTCAGGATTTATTCCCGCAGATGACGCGATCATATTTAACAGAACATATTCAGAGACTTCAATCTCAGTATCGGTTTCAGCCTCAATCTCAGCCTCAGTTATTGGCTCAACTGCTGGTTCTTTGGTAAAAGGTGCTGGAGGGCTTTGGTATGCTTCCACCAAAAGAGAATGGCACCATAAAGTCTTTTCCCCAGAAATGTATGCCTTCTCTTTGGCTTTTATTAATTGTTCCAACAGCTCTTTATGATTGTCCCGAATAGAGGCTTTGAATTTCGCTCGAAATGTCGAATCTGTAGCGATTGCAGCTTTTGTAAGTTTTCCATTTTTGAGGCGTACGCGAAGAACTTGGACTTTCTCGCTCAAGTACTCTTCGGAAACTGGATGATAGTCATCAGGTACATCTGGGAAGAGAGGGAGTCTTCCCTGCTCCGCAGAAGGCTCTAAAGTACTTTCCAGTAAAGTAGTTTTCTCTGGAGGTTCCTCTGGAAGTTCTTCTGACGAACCTTCTGGAGAAGGTATCGGGTCTGGGTCTGGAGTCGAAACTGGAACAGATCCAGAACCTGAATCTGAGTCTAAGTCTAAGTCTAATTCTGAATCCAGCTTCACTTCGTCCAGGAAAGCAGCGGCTAGGTCTGGGTGACACCATTTAGCATTAGTGTTAAGGTCAGTTTCCCACGGCTTAATCTTCTGCTTCTTCATCTCCCATACCCATCTAGCCTTCTCAGGGGTATTGAAGAATGCATCAAACTTCCGAAGAAATTCCCGATCGTCAGCAGCTATTAGAACTTCTGGGGGAAGCTTTCCGTTTTCCAGAACGAGCGCGATCGCTTCTTTGTTGTACTTAAGGAGTCCGGGATGGACGGGATGGTAGCCGTCGGGCACCTCGTCAAGACTGGGAATTTCCACCACCGGATTAGCCAACCTCTCTAGTTCCAGCTTCCGGAAAGTCTCGAAGACCAATACCATGTCCGGATGAAGCTTTAATTCCTTTTTCCAGTAGTGCCAGTCGAATACTTTATGGTTGCCGGTAATGTAGCAAAAGTTATAAGTTTGTTTGATAAAGTCAATCAGGTTAATGGTTTCAGGCTTTTTTAGCCAAGCCTCTACACTATTCTTCGGTAAACCAGTGGTGTCTACATCAACTAGTGCAGACACCACTTTATAGTAAAGTGGCAAATTAAGTGTCATAATGAAATTGTTTGAATTTTATATTTCAATAGCGATCGTAGTCATTGGTATTTATTCTGCGGTCGCTTTTTACATTATACTATTTTTCCTGAAAAACGACGACCACACGCCGAAGCGTTTGATAGCTAGAAATCAATTTCTTGTGATTTAACTGATTGTTCCTGCACTTCCTGGAACTTGAACCACGCCCAGCCAGGCTTGTATCCCAATTGCTTAGCTACATACCGCCAATCCCCCAGGCCAAATTCCTGAATCCGAGGATGTTCAATGAGGCGGAAGAAGACCCATCCTTTCTTTTTGCCAGTTGATTGCTGGTTCTCAACTATCTCATCAACGTACGCTACAAATTCGGGATTTACTTGAATACCTACCTCTTCCAGCTCTCCTGCCTCTACGTCTATATCTGGAGAGCCACCACCACCAACTCCTTCGCCTTGTTGCCACAAAAACTGATGACAACAATTGGGACAAGTGGACTGATACATAGGAGTGATATTCCCGTCCTTATCCATGATGTGCTTAACTGGTTTCAACTGCTCATGAGACAGAGCCTTGAAGCAGTGGTTGCAAGCAGGGCACTTCAGAATAAATCGTCCGTATTTCAGAGAAATAGGATCCAGTGACCATTCACGTTCTTCATCCGGGAGTCCGTGATTAGACCAGTTCTGCGTGTGGTCGATGATGACAGCATGGTTTTTGCCTGGAGCAGGACGAAGAGCGCGCCCCAGCATTTGTAAGTGCATTATTAGGGAACGGGTGGGACGACAAATCTGTACTGCCTCTATGCTGGGTAGATCAAATCCTTCCGAAAATAACCCACAATTAGACAAAACAGTAGTTTCTCCCAACTCAAACCGCTTCAATGCTGCTTCCCGTTGGGCGTCAGAAGTCTTGCCATCCAAGTGTTCAGCTTTTATCCCAGCCTTCATAAACTCAGCGGTGATAGCCTGAGAGTGCTCTACCCCAACAGCAAAGATGATGGTCTTCAATCCATTTGCATGTTTCTGCCAGGAGGGGACTACATCGCTAATCATTTGCATCGCCAACTGTTCCAGCTGATCCTGGCTGTAGTCCCCGCCTGAGGTAGTCTTTACTCCCTTGGTATTAATAGCTTTCTTTGAAGCATACAGTTTGAACGGACTCAAGAAACCGTCATCAATTAACCGACGGGGGGAAACGCCGGTGACTAAGCTGTCAAAAAGCCATTTAAAGCCTTGGCCATCAGTCCTGCAAGGTGTAGCAGTAACACCCAGAATGTAAGCCTCTGGGTACTTCTCCATAACTTTGGTATAGCTCTGGGATACAGCATGGTGGGCTTCATCTATGATTACCAAGCCTACATCTGGGTAGTGCTTGCGGCGGGTCAATGACTGGATTGATGCCACCTGTACGTCCAACTCTGGTTCAGAAAGCATACCGGCTTTGATGTAACCTATTGGTACTCCAGTGACAGATTCGATCTTTTTCCCAGCTTGCAAAATTAATTCTTTCCGGTGGGCGATAACTAATACTCCCAGTCCTTGTTCTAGAAACTTTCTGGCGATAACAGAGAAGCACACGGTTTTACCTGAACCTGTTGGCAGTTGTGCCAGTACCCGTCGATTATCAGCCGCCCATTCCTTAAAAATAGCCTCGGTTAATTCTTTCTGATAATCCCGTAACTCGAACTGGCTAAAAGGCAAGTTGGTTAGTTTTTGGTCAATTGCAAAATCAAAAGTCATAATGGTAATGCTTGGAATACGGTTGAGAATTAGCTGTTTTCGTCTGTAATGCGATCGCACTTTCGGTCATGGGGTGCGATCGCATTTTGTGTCTAACTACAATTTGAAATTCTTACGGCAATTCCATAGACTTTATTTAAAAAATTCAGTAGTAACCCATCCATTTCCTTTGACATGCGCGTAATTTTCATCGTCTGTGAAATTATCGATTACTAGGAGGTGCTTAACTAGAAACGCTTGTTTTAGTTCGCGTTAGAGTCTGGAATGTAGCAATCCCACTGCTTCGCCTCCAAAGCCTCAAGAGACGTCCAGCCATTGGCTTGAGCATGTACATGGCTCAAGTCTTCAGTAACATCATTAATAACCAAAAGATGTTGCATTAGAATAGCTTCTTTTGTGTTTTTAGTTGTATGTGGTTCTTCCGTAAACAATGGGTAAATCTGGAGTTGTTTTGGTTTTTCTTCATTTTCTATAATAGCAAAATTGGCAATGCAGTAACCCATTTTATTTAGCTCATTTGTATCAAAAGCTCTGTCATTAAACCCTTGGTCGTAACCTTTTTGGTAACCAAAAAATGATGCAAGTCCCACAAGCCCTGTAGCAACTGCACCGATTGGCCAGTTAAATCTGAATTGACGGTGACTGTAATTGCGATTCATTTGATTTTCTCCTTGATCTTGATTAATTAACTTTAAACTCACTTTGTCATCCATTAGGTCACCAAAGGAGGTGCCCTGATGGTGTTTAAATTCAATCGACACATAAGTTCTTTATTGAACGATCGCACTCAGTCCTGCGTTCGCGTAGCGTGGCCTACGGCCAATCGCTTTTGCTTTTGATTAGTCCAGGCTATTAAACAACGGAGGCAAAGGCTTTTCTTGAAATTCTGGCTTCAACTCTGTCTTTAAGAAGATTTCGCTAGTTACTTCGTCTAAGTTAAATAAAACGAAAGATTTACTTCCTTCCCAAGAACTACTAGTAGAATCCTTGCAGCCAAGTATAATAGAAATGTAGCGAACGACGGTACCGAAAAAAAGTGATATTTTTCGACGCAAGGCTTTTTTATTAACAGAATATTCATCAGGTCGTTCAGTAAAATTATCCATTAAAACAATAAACATTTCTATGAACATTTTTGCGGCGATTATTTGCTCTTTTCCCATACAAGACAAAAAGAAATCTTCCCCGCGACCTGTTGCCATCAACCTAAAATATACTCTTCCACTAAATCCCCAATATTTGGCCAACTCTTGTATATGCAGACCGAACACTGCCTCTATCGCTTTTGCCTTTACGTGAAGCAAATGAGAAGTTACATCTTCGGGCGTTGGTTTTATTATTAGATCCCTTCCTTTTGGTTTTTTTGCTTCTGAGAGGATGTAAGTGCTTAGCATGTCATTTAACAGGTCAACAACTTCTGCTAATTCTTTGTAAGCTTGTTGCCGACTTGAGTTATTTGAATCAATCATTTTGACTTCCTTTGATTTATTACAATATCATTTCAGAGATTATTCTGTGGGCAAAACTTGGAGTCGATTTAGACTTCCATATGCTAGTAAAATCTTCTTTCCAATTAAGCTCTGAATGACAAACCTTGTCGTGACATTCTTCGCAAACTGGAATCATATTTTTCTTGGGCTTATCGTTCTTTCCGTCGTAGCTTAAATGATGAGCGTGCTTAGCTAATTTGACCTGACACACGCAACACATACCATCATTTAAAGCTATTGTTTCATCTACATTATTCTTGTGTCCAGAGTAGGAATAACGGGCATCTATTGCCTTAAAAGAACTGCCGACGATGAACTTCTTTCCAAGGGTAGGGTCGTTTTTCTCCATCCATTTGGCCAAAACATCTATCACATATTTGATAGCTTCATGATCTGTAAACCCTAGCTCCTCTTCAACGAAGTCCCATAGCTTTCTATGATCGGTACTATGAGCACGAGAAATAGCTTCTTGTAATACCTCTTCAGGTGTTCCAGTAGCCAAATTGACTAGGTCATTTTTTTTTACGTTTGGGCTGGAGTTGTCAGAAACGGTTTTAATATTGACCTTTTTGTAATTTCTCTCATCTCCCATTCCTCTCCACACTCCATTAGAGAAGTACACCCTCTTGTTGTCACTAGGTACTCCATCTGGTAATTCTACATATTGAGTAGGAAAATTTCTTTGGATGCCTTTAGCTATCCCACTCTCATAAGTCAAAGGATTACCACTGGGGTCAGTAACTGTTTCTCCCTTGTTGATGAAGGTCATGATCAGTCTCAGCTGGCTGACAATAGTTGCATTATCTTGAAGCCCTCCTGCCGTAAAATATGGACAAATAAAGTAGATGCAAATACCAGAACCAATTCCCGTACTAATAGCGATATTGACAACTTGGTTACAGTCTTCAATGAATGGAGTCAAAATTTTTCGGTATTTATTAGCCTTAGACGCCACCGACATCCACTCGTCAACAATCAGAATTTTGCGGCCTTCATAGTCGAGGTAATCTTCTATTAAATTTCTAGCCTCATCAATGACATCTTCAGCTGGCTTACTTTTTAGACGGCCAATATCAACTTCTACTTTCCAATAACAATGATTCCAGCGTCCATCTTGATCAACTTTTTTAGCGGCAAGATTGACCATGTATACTCGGTAGCCTTCTGCCGCTTTTTGTTCGGAAGCTTTAGCGATCGCTCGTGTCTTTCCGCTTCTCTGCTGCCCTACAATACAGCCAGATTTGTCAATGTTCTCAAGCAGGTCATCGTAACCACTTTTTACTTGCAAACCTGGCCGCTGATAACTATGGGTTTGAATTACTACTTCCAGATCTTCCTTCTCTTCAGGCTGCTGGTATGGCTGACTGTTGGCCTGATCCTGAGGTTGGTTATAACTGTAACCTTGGGTTTGTTGTGGCGGGACGTAACTATTTAGGTACTGCTGCGCCATAGGTAAGTGTTTTGCTTGGGGGACAGCTCCGGGGACGTCTATGGTCTGAATGACTGGGAAAGCTCTTGCTACCTCATCTAGCATGTCGAAATAGGGGGAATCTAACTGGTCGTCGTACACGCTTTGGCACATTTCCAAGTAGGTATCCCAACGCTGCTGAGGAGGAACTCTTTTTTCTAGAAATAAAATTACCTCCCTAACTGAGGATTCAACAAACCTCAGCTCACAGGCTTCTAGAGGAGTTAAAAACTTACCTTTAGACTCGCTTGTCCTTGTCTTGTCTGCTGTAGGACTAGGGTTACTTCGCAAGCTTATTTGTCGGTTATAATTTCCCGACATTAACTGTTCCTTAGTGTATGTTTGGGAGGTGGCCTCGGGTAGCGCATTATTTTGCAAATCTCTAATGCTGCCTTTTACTTCACTAAATGACCAAGAAAAAAATTTAACTTTTCTGGTATGAGAGGCATCAGCTATTAGCGTTAATAAGGTGGAGATGCCTCCCATTGCTAGAGCAGCAGCTCCAAGAGTCGGTGCAGCGCTAAAAGTTCCTAAACCTAGAACAATAGCAGCAATCCCCATTCCTTCAGACACATTTACCCTTTCTTCGCGATCGCAGTTCCCTTGATTCAATAAATTAAGTCTTTCTTTTACCCATTTCCTAACGGTAGTACTTTCTGGCTCAGGGTTTTCCAATAGCGCCCGGTTTGGAAACTGTATGACAAGTTTCTTTGACATAGTTCAATACTCTCCTTCTGCAAATTGATAAATATAAAGGCCGCAGCTGAAACCTTAAAAGAGTGGAGCCTTACAACAAAGCTAAGCACCTATTACACGCAGCCAGTTAACCATTAAAGGATCCACTCTTTTTGCGTTAACTTCTAACCGCAAAATTATCTTGCGGCCTTTATATTAAGCATTTAAGCGTTCTTATGTTGATTTCTGGCTAAGTTCATCAAGTAAAATAGAATTCCCACAGAAATAGAAGCAACGCTAATAAGATTCAAGAAAATAATCCACCCGCCGAGCAATAGTCCTATACCTTCTGCCAATGGATTACGTTGACTGAAAGCAATGATAAACTCAGCAATATACGACAAAACCCCAATGGCTATTACTGCAACAATCACTGCCATATGTGCATTTTTTAAATAAGGGTTGTAGAAAAACGTGATACACAATGTCTGCAACATGTTAGTAATTCCTGCCAATATCAAGCCGATAACGAACATCGTCCAATCAACTTGAGAGAAGTAATACAGCAAGCCATTCATGCCGCCTCCTTTAAGTCCTATCCAAGAGTCTCCTGGATAGGGGCTAGGGAATAGACCTGGACCATCTACTAGGTAGTAATAAAAGTTATCTATAGACATGACAACTAACCCTATTAGCAGACAAACAGCATAAAACAAGTGAGCTTCTTTCGATACAAAAGCAAATCAAATAAATTCCCCAATAGCTGCTGCGACAGTGGCCAATATTGAAAAACCTTTCTTGAGCAACCATCGAATTGTTTCTAGAAACATTACCGAGCCTTTTTCCTCTTTTTTGAAAGAGTAGTTAAGGTCTTCTGTTTCATGAGCATAATAAGAGCCTGAAGCGTGAGCTGAGCCTGCATATGTAGTTACAGTGTCACCTGTGTAGGTTCCTTGAGTTCCTATATATCGTTCTCTAGAGCTAGCCATAAATCAAACCTTTTCCATCAATTTCTGGTGTTTTTTGCAGTAAAAATTAGCTAAGTCCACTTCGTTTTTAATATTTGAAGACTTTAGCGCGGGTCTTTTCAGAGTTATTACAGCCGCTCCTACGCAAAACCGAGGAGTGTTATCGTCGGTCAGCAACGCTAGACCGCCAGGGGCATTGTCTGCATGTCGCTGAAGACTTTCCATAGAGTGATGTGGAGGGTTGTTATGAGATGGAGAAAAAATATAGTCAGACAACACCACTACTTTCCCCCCGTCTACAATTTGGTGTTTTGCTTTGGTATCTGCTAATTCCCTTTGCCGTCTTAGGTCTTCCTGCTGGTCTTGTAGCAGGTAATCTTTCTGTTCTTGCCTTCGGTCAAATTGCTCCTGTCTTGCGATCGCTTGTTGTTTCTTAGCGGAATTCTCCATCCATTTCGCAGGCCAGAAAAACATCATCATTACTAACACCGACCCCGACATGCAATTTGACCAGAAAATTAAATCTTTTTTCATCTGTCTCCCTCCTATTAGCCCCCTTGTAAGTCAATACAAGGGGGCTTTAATCCTACTTGCTAGCTATTCTTCCGTTCGCGTAGCGTCGGCTTTGCCGATGCATTAATGGCCTTGAACTTTTCCAGAGCCTCAGTGGAAGTCATTTGGGTTCGAGGAACTGATGCGGTAGGGGGAACTAAGTGGTTCACCATTCCTGCCTTTAGACCAGGGGTAAAGGTTTGACGAAAGGCAGTCAAGCTGTTCTTGATGGCCTGGCCATAAAGCTTCAAGTTCCCCTCTAGGTGGTTCTCTTGCTCTTGAACAGCCGATTCAAAGGCAGTCTGGTTGATAAACCCAAACAACTCTCGATAAAGCTGGAACTGATCGGGAACCATCTCCATTACTAGCTCTGGAGGAATGTCTACCCCACGTTGAGCTAGAGCAGCACTAATTGAATTCCCCAAAGCCATATCTGCATCATTAGGAGACTGATAAACCATTTCTCCCCCAACTGTACTGCTGCCATCTCCAGAACCATTCAGTAATCGTTGAGCTTGAGTGTTGGTTTCCCCAATTACTTCGTCAATCATAATGACGTCATCTAAGGAGACTGTCTCGCCATTATCTAAGTTAATCCCCTTTGCCTTGGCTAACTTATTTAGTGCTACGTCGGCTTGTTCGTAAGTCTTTTTTCCATCCTCTACAAGCATGTCTAAAGCTTGAGTTCTGTTTAGTTGTTCTTGATTTGCCATTGCTTGTACCTCTCTTCTAATGTGCTAGGCTTTACAACTTTTATTAGCTTTAACAACTGAAATGCTGCTATCTTATATCTCATATTTGGCGAATCCATGAGAACTGATACCAGCCAAAACAAGAAAGTCTGGTAAATCAATAGACCTCTTATTTTACTTCCCCTCTTGCACCCTTGCGATATATAGAAATGGTAAGAAAGTAGGATTCGATCTGAACTTTCTGGGAAGTTTAATATCCCCCAATCTATTACCCCTCTTCGCCATCTAGAGGTCTGCTCTTGGGAAATTTTGTACTTCTCTTTAACTTGTTCTCTAAACATCATCCTTTCAGGTTTGTAGGAAAGGAAAATGTCATAAACAAGGTTGACGTCAGACGTTGTGTCGCCACTCTGATCAGACAATAGGTCAAATACGGGGTCAACCCTATTGCCGTCTGTCTGATCAGAATATACTGTGATGCTTTTTATACAACCACCTCTCTTTTATTAACATCTAATCGCAACAGTGATTGTCAATATCAAAGACACGACCTTAAATAAGTGACTCGTGTGATCGTCGAAAATCAACTAGTTGATTTTTCCTGTTTCCAAACACTGGTCGCGAAAATTTAATCGCTATCAGACGTGATAATTAGTGTCAATAGCCTTATCAGACTACTTAGATGTCTGATAAGGCTTATCAGACATTGTTATTAACTAGGGCAATCAGTTAACGTCTGATTGCAAGAAAACTTGATACTTATCAGGCATTAACTACATCCAGTAATTAATGTCTGATAGCGCTTATCAGGCTGTCTGATAGGCTATCAGACGTGCCTGATAGATTTATCAGACGTTTTATCAGGCACTGAAAAGATTCTGATTATTAGTTAAAAGAGGTTGCTGTAGTGAGGCCAATTATCGTTACCTCATCGTTACAGCCCGCTATTAAGACATAAGTAACTTATCAGCGCCATCGTCCCGTAGGTGCAACCGCTAACAAAGATAGCGTTCAAGAAAAACGTCATCATGATCATTTAGTTTTCTAGGTGCTGTAGCGACCTAGAAACACGTAATAATGAATCTAGGTCTAGTTTCTGGCCTACTAAAGCGGGCACTCGTGTTTGGAGTTAAGGTGCTCGCTTTTTCATTCACATTTCTATACTAGCGAGACATTTTAATTT
>NZ_JAAHHE010000029.1:0-254 GCF_010692525.1 Moorena sp. SIO3B2 | reverse complement strand
GCGACCTAGAAACACGTAATAATGAATCTAGGTCTAGTTTCTGGCCTACTAAAGCGGGCACTCGTGTTTGGAGTTAAGGTGCTCGCTTTTTCATTCACATTTCTATACTAGCGAGACATTTTAATTTGGGTGCGGCTCTTTTAAAAGTACGGTAGACTAGATCTCAGTAAAACTGACAAATTAGTCAGAGTAATAGTTTGAGTCAATACCTCCTGGTGGGTGACCAGCTGAAAAAGTCAGCAGTAGTTCAGGAA